>NZ_BOQD01000173.1 GCF_018332515.1 Bacillus hominis
TTTTTATCCCGACTCAATTCTTCGGACGATGTCTATATTACTTGATTGAAGGCTATTTTTGCTTTGTCTTATCTCCTAACCAACCATTTCCCAAAATTGAGCTGCCGCTTTGGAGATTCGTTGGTCTTTTAATTTTACTATTACAGGCTCTAGTTGAAAATCAAATTGTTCCAATTCCAAAAGCGTTATATGTTCTAAAAATGGCGATGTGTAATCCATTTTCGGAATAACGGATAAGCCTAGCCCTTTACTAACAAGTGCTACAACCATACTTATATCTTTACACTCGATAATAATATTTGGCTTGAGTTGATGTTCATCAAACGCTTTGAAGAGGTTTTCATTGAAGGAGAGCCCTTCCATTGCTCCGAGCATAATGAATGGGCACTGTGCAATCTGTTCAATCGTCACATGCTGTGATGAAAATGATGTTGCCCAACTGGCAGGGATAATTACAGCGGTTGATTGTTTTTTTAATACTTTCATCTCATATTGTTCACTATTTCCCAATCGTAAAAGTAAGGCAACATCAATTTCTCTTTGTTCTAGTCTTTTTAATAATTCTTCTGAATTTCCCGTTACTATGTTTATTTTAACATTAGGGTATTGTGTTCTAAACGTACTAACATAGTCAATGAGCATATTTGAACATGTAGACGATACACCGATACTTACTGTACCGCCTATACCTTGTTCAATTTCTTGAATTTGCTGCTTTACATCTTGAATTTGCATTAGCATTTGAGCGGCATATTGGTATAGTATTTCACCTGTTTCTGTAAGCTCCCATTTTTGACGATATCGATGAATTAAGGTTGTACCAAGATCAGTTTCGAGCTTTTTTAATAATTGACTAAGTGGTGGCTGCGCGATATGGAGCACTTCTGCTGCTTTAGAAATACTTCCTTGTTTCACAATTTCTTTAAAGTAATATAATTGTCGAAAATCCATTGCATCTCTCCATCATATGTTTTTTGATATGAT
>NZ_BOQD01000174.1 GCF_018332515.1 Bacillus hominis
CATACTCAAAACTTATAAAAAATTCAATACAAAAAAGTAGCCTATAAATTTTTATAGGCTACCCTTAAATTCATCGGTTATTACTTAGCTAATTCTTTCGTACCCTTCATTACATCAATGAAGAATCCCCAGTTATTCACAACAGAAGAAATACTAATATGTTCATCTGGTGTATGAACGTTGAAAATATCTGGACCGAATGAAATTGCGTCTAACTCAGGCATTTTTTGAACAAATACACTACACTCAATCCCTGCATGTACTGCGAAGATTTCAGCATCTTTGTTGTATTTTTCTTGATGCACTTTTTCAAACAAATTTCGAATCTGTGAGTTTGGATTGTATGGCCACTCTGGATATGCTGACTCTAATTCAAATCTCGCGCCAACTAATTCGGCAATATATTTAATCTCATCTGCAATATGTTTTTTCAAACTACTTACTGAACTTCTTACTTCGTTTCGTAATTTAATTTCATCTTGCAACGTTTCAATAACCCCTAAATTTGTTGAGCTTTCTACAAGGCCTTTAATATCCATGCTCATACTTTGAATGCCATTTGGAATTAAGAATAACGATGAAATAAGCTGCTTTTGTGTTTCTTTACCAAATACCTTTTCTGCTTTTTCATCCAATTTTGTCAGTGTAACATGAACATCCGGATCAACAGCACGCATTTCTTCTTGTAATACTCGTGTCCATGATTTTAACTTTTCTTCTACTTGCTCTACATCTTCTGTACGTAATAAAATTGTAGCTACACTTTCACGCGGAATTGCATTTGTTTTTAAACCACCGTGAATTTCACTTATATTAAATTGAATATTAGTAAATAAGTCACGTAAAACTCGTCCTAGTACTTTGTTCGCATTTCCGCGTTGTTTATCAATTTCCATTCCAGAATGTCCGCCTTTAAGTCCACCAACATATAGACGGTATGCATCCATATCAACTGGTGCAGCATCCCAAATTACTGGAATTGTTTCAACTGCTTTCGCACCACCTGCGCTACTTACAAGTAATTTATGATCTTCTTCAGAATCAATATTAATAAATATCTTTCCGTCAAAGTGATTTGCATCAACTGCGAAAGCTCCGCCCATTGTCGTTTCTTCTTCAGTAGTAATAACCACTTCTAAAGATGGATGCGGAATATCTGATGAATCTAATAATGCTAATGCATAGGCAACCGCAATGCCATTATCAGCACCTAAAGTCGTTTCATTTGCATATAACATATCACCAATAATCCTTAGTTCAATTGGATCTTTCTCAAAATCATGAACTGTTGCTTGATTTTTTTCACATACCATATCCATGTGACCTTGAATGATAATAGCTGGTACATTTTCATAGCCAAAAGTTGCTTCTTTTTTAATAATGACATTTAAAGCTTCATCTTGAATGACTTCTAAGTTACGCTCTTTTGCAAACCCCACTAAATAATCACTAATTTCTTTTTCATTACCCGATCCTCTAGGAATCTTTGAAATTTCTGCAAAATGATAAAATACAGGGTGCTTTGTTAATTGTTCTAAAGTAGAATACATTTTTAAGCTCCTCTCAAAATGACAAAATAATATGTACGTCTTTTATTATTATACCATGATTCATTATTTTACCTTTCTTCTAATGTTCTAAATATGTATTATAAACCATTCATTTTATCCTTCTATAGTTCCATTTAACGTAAATAATCTTTACTGATTTTACTATTGGCTGTGAGAGAGTATCATTAAATAGAATTGGTAAAGATGTATATTACGTGCAAATAAAAAGCGAAGGAGCTATCGAAAAAGTAGAAGGTAGAAACTTACGGAACTACACATTGCCCGCATATGATGAAGACGGAGCAAAAAAACAAATTACATTTAGAAGTACTAAAAAAGAAAACGACCATAAATTAAATGAAAACGCATTTTTACGCCTTTATGTGGCTCAAGAGGATAAAGACAAGAATGAAATATCATCTATTGAAGTGAAATCCTATGAAGAAATTCGAGAAGCGGATTTACCTGAACAAGTAAAAGAAAAGTTTACTGTTAACTAAATCAAAACTTTAATTAATGAGGTTTTTCATCCTTCACTACTGATTAATCTGCAAATAATGGGATAAAAAACAAAAGAAAATGCTCTATGCATTTTCTTTTGTTTTTTTCACTTGTATATATTTCGAACTATTACTATTCATAAGCTTTTCTAACCGATTTATATTTTCTGTTAATGCACCTTTCACAAGAGAGAAATCTGTATTTGATTCTTCCTTTTTACCTTTAAAAAACGAAGATTTTTGTACATTTAATTCTGCCATCCCTTCTCCCCCTTTTATAAAAGATACAACCTTTTATTTATATTATATAGCAAATGTAGACAGAGTGTACACTTATCATTTTCTTTTTAATTCTTCTTCTAACTCTTCTACTTGCTGCAAAGTATCTCCTTTTATTAAAGAAAAATCTGTTGCATCTTCATTTTCTTCTTTAAAAAAATCATTGTCATAGTCTTTTATCACTACAATCACCTCTACGTGCTAGTGTAGGAATGATTGTCCTATTTTATACAACTTTGTCCGAATTTGTTTCAACATTATGTATAGATGAAAAGGACAGAAAAAGATTCTGTCCTTACTTATTAAAATAACTGTGATGTATTGTTAAATTATATACGTTTTCAAAGTCTCGATCTTGTAGATTATTCTTCTTTCCATCAATAACAATAAAAACATCGTTCACTATTTTTGCCGGTATTATTCCGACATTTTCTACTTGAACCGCTTGCTGACCATTCAATTGCTCCATGTGTTCTACGGATACTGTAATACTAAATTGAGAGCGAATACCACGGAAATTCGTATTTAATTCGTTCGCTGCTTTAAATACAACAATTTTCGCACCTACTTTTTCCCCATACGAATCAAGAAATGCATTTAAACTTTTTGTATATTCTTCTTCCGTATTCCATTCCATTGTCCCAAATGCTGCTGAATTCACATTTTGAATAATTGTCGTATATATTTCTCCTCTTGCTTTTGAAGCAATTAATGACCGTTTGATTGATTGGACCGTCTTTCCGATATCACTGAATTTGGCGCCCCATATTTCTGAAATGTTAGGTGTCAAAATGAATGCAATATCAACGAAAATTACCATCGCAGTAAACATTAAAAGATTTTTCCAGAGGGTTAAATCTATTCCTTTAATCATGAAATAAACTGTGACTGATGTTATAAACAAACCATACCAAGTTTTTCGAATTCGTTGTTTCTTCTCCTCATACAATTCTTCATTTTTCCAATAAAAGAAAACGAGAACTACAAAGGCGATTGCTAGAATAAATAAGCCGATTCGAATGTTAGAGATCGTCAATCACATCACCCTCCATTCAAAAACTCTTCACGATATCATTACATGCGCAACCAGCTCTCTTTATGACAAAAGACGTGGACAACCTTCTAATTTTAGCTACATCGCATATACATTAGAAGGAGGCCACGTCTTTTGTTATGAATCTACATTGTATATGTAGACAAGCATACGTTTCAAATTTTCATGTTAAAAAGAAATATGTTTCGGAATTTCCCCTTCAGGTACTTCTCCGTCCATACTTAAGTAATAATGACGAATTGGACGTAATTTTTCATCCAACTCATAAACAAGCGGAATGCTAGTTGGAATGTTCAATGACACTACTCCATCACTTGAGAGGTTGTCTAAGTATTTCACTAACGAACGAATTGTATTGCCATGCGATGAAATTATTACTTTTTCACCATTTTTTAATGATGGTGCAATTTCTAAATGCCAATAATCAACGACTCTTTTCTCCGTATCCTCTAAACATTCAGTTAATGGAAATTCGTCTTTTTTAAGTTTCTTATATTTTGGATCGTTCGCCTCATATCGAGGATCAACTTTAGTAAGAGCAGGCGGTCTCACATCAATACTTCTTCTCCAAATATGAACTTTTTCATCTCCATATTTTTTTGCAGTTTCGTCTTTATTCAATCCTTGTAGTGCACCATAATGGCGTTCATTCAACTTCCATGAATTATGTATAGGGACCCAAGTGAGATCCATTTCATGAAGTACAATCCATAATGTCCGAATTGCTCGTTTTAATACTGATGTATATGCAACATCAAACGTATACCCATTCTTTTTTAATATTGCCCCTGCTTCTCTCGCTTCACTTAATCCATTCTTTGATAAATCTACATCTGTCCATCCTGTAAATCGATTTTCAAGATTCCACAAACTTTGTCCGTGACGAATGAGTACAAGTTTTATCATTCTAATTCCCCTCTCGGAAATATGAGTTTTAATGTTCCAATACGTACACATA
>NZ_BOQD01000175.1 GCF_018332515.1 Bacillus hominis
TAAGGGGAATTAGATAAGGAAGCTGTGTAGAGATTTTTCTACACAGCATTTTTTTGTGTCTAGCGTTCAATTACATATGTTTGTTGGTACGTATATCGCGCCTTTGTATCAATTTATTAAACTAAAGATGTAGAGTGAATATGTTAAAATAATATTGTCATACAACAAGGGGGAATTGTTTTATGGAAAATGGACATCTTGCTAAAGTGGATTTAACGAAAAGAATTGAATCGAAATCTAAATACAATAAGAAGCTCGAAAAATATCAAATGCGTTTATTGGCACTACAGCAAATTTTAAAAGAAGAAAAAATAGCTGTTATGCTTGTTATGGAAGGCTGGGATGCAGCAGGTAAAGGCGGAGCAATTAAGCGAGTGACGGAACATCTTGATCCGCGTGGATTCCAAGTGAATCCAATTGGCGCGCCTGCTCCTCATGAAAAACGGTATCATTATTTGCAACGTTTTTGGCGGAAACTTCCTCAGTACGGGCAAATTACTATTTTTGATCGCTCATGGTATGGCCGTGTGTTAGTTGAACGTGTGGAAGGCTTTGCTACGAAAGAAGAGTGGAAGAGAGCGTATAATGAGATTAACGATTTTGAAAAACTATTAACAGATGATCATTACATAATAGGGAAGTTTTTCTACCATATTAGTAAAGATGAACAGTTAAAGAGGTTTAAAGATAGAGAGAAAAATCCTTTGAAAAGATGGAAAATAACAGACGAAGATTGGCGTAACCGTGAAAAATGGGACGATTATGTTGAAGCAACGGAAGAAATGTTTGAAAAAACAAGTAAGCCAAATGCTAATTGGCATATTATCGAAAGTAACGATAAATTGTATGCTCGTTTGAAAACGTTAAAAATTATTATTTCATTAGTTGAGGAGTATTTCTTAGAGCATGGTATAGAATTGCCTTCTTATTATTATGAAATGAAAGATGACATTGAAATTTTACAAAATGTAGATGTTAAAGCATAAATACATGACGAGAGCTGTCCTGTAAGTTGATGAAACTAAATTATGGGGCAGTTTTTCTATTTAGAAAACGATGAATTGTTATTAAGGGGAGAGAAAGTTTCAGAGCAGAAATCGCGCGGAAACAAGATAAACTACCTTCTGAATATAAATTTAAAATTCCAGAAATTTTTTGAGGATATGAAGGCATATCTGTATTTTGATGAGATGAAATAAAGTAACAACTACTATAATTATTGAATAGGAGACAATAATTATAGTACATTAGCAAAGGGGAGTTATTATATAAAGTAGGTGAGGAATTGTTAGATAAAGCGGGGACTTTAATAAGTAATCGTATGTATACGGAAGAAGAGCAACAAAGTTTATATAAACGAACGTTAATAATTGTAAGCATTTCACAAATGTTCGGCGGGGCGGGGTTAGCCGCTGGAATTACAGTAGGTGCACTTCTTGCGCAGCAAATGCTTGGAACAGATGCATACGCAGGATTACCTACAGCTATGTTTACGTTGGGATCTGCGTTAGCGGCATTCATAGTAGGAAAGCTTTCGCAGCGATATGGACGCCGAGTAGGACTTGCAACAGGATTTATGGTAGGGGGACTTGGGGCTATTGGAGTAGTAATAGCAGCTGTAACAAATAGTATTATGATTTTACTTATTTCTTTGCTCGTTTATGGTGCGGGCACAGCTACGAATTTACAAGCTCGTTATGCAGGTACAGATTTAGCAGGTAAGAAGCAACGAGCAACCGCTGTTAGTATTACTATGGTAATGACGACTTTTGGTGCAGTTGCGGGACCGAATCTAGTAGGGGTAATGGGGGAGTTTGCTAATTCACTTGGAATTCCTAAACTTGCTGGTCCGTTCATATTATCGGCAGCAGCTTTTATGTTAGCAGGTCTTGTACTATTCATAATGCTTCGTCCAGATCCATTAATTATTGCTAACATAATAGAAAAATATAAACAGGAACATACATATAAAGGACAGTTAATAACTGAAGAAGTGATAGAAAATAAACGAGGCATTACTGTTGGAGCAATTGTTATGATACTTACTCAAATAGTGATGGTTGCGATTATGACGATGACGCCAGTTCACATGGGACACCATGGTCATGGATTAAGTGAAGTAGGTCTTGTGATTGGTTTTCATGTAGGTGCAATGTATCTTCCATCTCTCGTTACGGGAATGTTAATTGATAAAATTGGCCGAACTACGATGAGTATAGCTGGTGGGGTGATTTTACTTGCAGCGGGTGTCATAGCTGCGATAGCACCGAGTGATTCTTTACTATTATTAATTGTTGCTCTTTCTTTACTTGGATTAGGATGGAATCTCGGATTGATTAGTGGTACAGCACAAATCGTTGATTCCACAACTCCTTCTACACGTGCTAAAACACAAGGGAAAATAGATGTTTTTATTGCGCTAGCAGGAGCTTCAGGTGGAGCGATGTCAGGAATGGTAGTAGCTAATTCAAGTTATGCGGCATTATCATTAGCGGGAGGGGCTGTAGCCTTACTGCTTATTCCAGTTGTGATATGGTCTCGGACAGGTAAATAAAATGAGCTGTTTTCAAAGTAAGGTAATAGACCTTTGAAAACAGCTTTTTTGTGATTAGCTCTAGTTCGAATCGTTGATATATTTTGAGCTAGGATAGATATATTCAGAAAACCATTAATATAATTTCATTTACCCTAATGTTAGTTGTATAAAAGGGAATTTTAGTTTGAATACCACTCCACAATAAGCCCTAAATGCGTAAGGCCACCGCCAAATCCGTATAGTAAAAGTGTATCTCCGTTAATTAATTTCCCTTCTTTTCTAGCTAAATCTAAAGCGAGTGGAATGGAGACGGAAGATGTATTCCCCATGAATTCCACACTCGTTAATGTTTTTTGCATTGGAATTTGAGATTTCTCACAAATAGATTCGATCATTCGTAAGTTAGCGCTGTGTGGTATGAACCAGTCTATATCATGTACTTGCATGTTTGCGGTATGTAATAATTTTTTTATACCTGCTGGTACCGTGCGTGTAGCCCATTTATATACTTCTCTTCCGTTTTGAATGATTTTTTCATTTGCTTGCAGTGGTGTGCCATTCATAGTAGTAGATAAATTTGTTCTGTACAGATGAATGCCGCCTTCCCCATTTGTTCCCATATGGGTAGCGATAAAGCTTGGTTTGTTTTCGTCTTTTTCTAATAAAATAGCTCCAGCACCATCTCCAAACAAAATACAGGTTGTTCTATCTGTATAGTCTGTTACTTTAGATAATGTTTCAGTCGCTATGACAAGTACTTTTTGATGTGATCCAGAAGTGATTAAGCTATTACCGACATGCAGTCCGTATGTGAAACCAGCGCAAGTCGCATTTAAATCAAAAGCTAGTGTATGAGGTATGTTGAAGTATTGTTGTATTTGGCAAGCAACACTAGGGAAAGCGTAGTCAGCAGTAGTTGTAGCGACGATGATACAGTCGATATCTTCTAAGTTTTTCTTATAAGTTGTACATAAGTTTTCGATTGCTTTAATGGCTAAGTGTGAGGAGTATTCGTCTTCGCCTGCAATTCTTCTTTCCTTCATTCCTGTTCTTTGTACAATCCATTCATCATTCGTATCAATCATCTTCTCTAAATCGTTATTAGATAATATTTGATCTGGAACATAAGTACCAATTGCGGTAATACGAGATTTAGAATGCATAGGAACATCTCCTAACTTATTTTTATAACCTGATACTAATATCAGGTTATAAAAATGTCAATAAAGACTTTTATTGTATTGAAACGATAATGCTTAACTTACTATGAAGGAATTTGACGAGTGGTGTAAAAATAATATACGAGAAGCTTCTAAAATTGATAATGAAGGAAGTTGAGCTCCTTGAAAAGAATTTTGCACATGTTGCCCGTTGTCATTATTTGTAGCTTTATTCTTATTGTTTTTCCAGATAAATCTTATGCTTGTGACTGTATGAAAAAATCTCCAGAGGATGCATTTCAAAAAAATGATGTAGTGTTTGAGGGGAAAGTAATTGAGGTTAGAAGTGAAGAGGGGGTTGAAACTAAAGTGTTATTTGAGGTGAAGAATATTTGGAAAGGGACAAGTTCTTCACAAGTTATTATAAATACAAATTTGGGTACCTGTACATTTCGTTTTGTAGAGGGGGGAGAGTATCTAGTCTTTTCTTCTTATAAAGGGGAGAAAAATTTAGAGACATCTATTTGCAGTGGAACGAAGAGATTAGATGAGGCAGAGATTGAGAAAAATGCTTTAAGTCATATTGCAAAAGAGTCTGTTCCATCGAAGAAGGTGAATTTAAGAGGGGATATGGCTAACGGTTTAAGTTGGTGGAAAGTTGCTATCATTTCTATAGGTGTGTTATTAATAATTGCTTTTGTTATTGTTTTTGTGAGAAGACAGCGCAAAAAATGACGATTAAAGTAAAAATACAAAGATTTTCTTTCTGTTTCTATAGGTGGTTTAATCTTGTGAAAGCGAATTACTTATGCTACACTTTATGTAACTTAAAATGAACGGAGGGGCTTCCTTTGATCTTAATCAGATTACGTCTCAATACTTTGTGCCAATAATTGAATAGCGCTCAAAGGCTCTGTCTGTGTACAGAGTGAACGGGATTGGTCTGCCTATTTTAAAGGAACCCTTTATTAAGCTTATATGTGAAAAGAGGGAGGGACGAATACGCCCTCTTTTTGTTTTGCCTTTAAAAATAGAATGGGATAGTATAGGTGAACACTTGTTGTGAATACGTATATTATCTTGGGACTTATTGACTATGAGATAGGATGAAAGTATAACTTTCTCCTATTTCTTTGGTGAACCCTTATCCGTTTACGAAAGCACAGGCAGTGACCTGTGCTTTTTATTTACGTAATCGAAATGGAGGAAAAAATATATGGAAGAATTATTACAAAGAGCAGTATTAGTTGGAGTAAATTTAGGTAATGAAGCTGATTTTGCATATTCGATGGAAGAGTTAGCAAATCTTACGGAAGCTTGTGATGTGGAAGTAATCGGTCAAGTGACGCAAAATTTACAACGAGTAAATCCGTCGCATTATATTGGAAAAGGGAAGATTGAAGAAGTAGCAGCGTATGTGAAAGAAGTAGATGCAAATATGGTCATCTTTAATGATGAATTATCTCCTTCACAAATTCGAAATTTAGAAGAGGATTTAGATTGTAAAGTAATTGATCGTACCATTTTAATTTTAGATATTTTTGCGCAGCGTGCGAAAACGAAAGAAGCACAGTTACAAGTAGAGGTGGCCCATCTTCAGTACATGATGCCTCGTTTAATCGGTCTTCGTGAATCGTTAGGAAGACAGAGCGGCGGAGTTGGTACGAAAAATAAAGGTGTCGGTGAGAAGAAGTTGGAACTAGATCGTCGTAAAATTGAAGAGCAAATTGCAGCTCTAAATAAAGAATTAGAAGCACTTGTTGCACAGCGCCAAACGCAGCGTAAACAACGTAAGAAAAATGAAATTCCGGTTGTGTCATTAGTAGGATATACGAATGCAGGTAAATCAACGATAATGAATACAATGCTTGAAATTTTTAATGGTACTGTAGAGAAACAAGTATTTGAAAAAGATATGTTATTTGCGACGTTAGAGACATCTGTACGAAATATTGATTTGCCAGATAATAAATCATTTTTATTAACGGATACAGTTGGATTTGTAAGTAAATTACCGCATCATCTTGTGAAAGCATTCCGTTCAACGCTAGAGGAAGTGGCGGAAGCAGATTTACTCATTCACGTTGTAGATTACTCAAATCCCAATTATGAGCAATTAATTGATATTACAAATGAAACGTTAAAGAAAATTGGCGTGGAAAATATCCCGACGATTTATGCATACAACAAATCAGATATGGTAGATGTTGAAATTCCGAAAGTGCAAGAAGATCGCGTTTATCTATCTGCGAAGAAACATGTTGGAATTGAAGAGCTTGTAGAAATGGTTCGCTCACACATTTATAAAGAGTATACGAAGTGTGAAATGTTAATTCCATATGATCAAGGGCAGGTAGTTTCGTATTTCAACAATCACGCACACGTTTTATCAACGAGTTATGAAAACGAAGGTACGAAAATTGCACTAGAATGTAAGACGAGTGATTACGAGAAGTATAAGCGTTTTGCTATTTAATAGAAAAGGCGATCCTAATATGTTTTAGGATCGCCTTTTTCTTATTCGTTGATAGAGGACCATTTATAAGAGTAAATTCCTGCAAATGGACGAATTACAACACCTTTTACTGTTGGGCGTTCTAAATATACAAGCCCTGATTGGAAGATTGGAGCAATGGCCGCATCATCTTCAAGTAATATTTTCTCAGCATCTTGGAACGCTTTCCAACGTGCTGGTAAGTCAGTTACTAAAGTGGAACTCGTTTTTTCAATTAATTCATCGTATTGTTTGTTTGAATAGCTCATTTTATTAAAAGGTCCATCTGTGACGAACATGTTTAAAAATGTTGTAGGATCAGGATAGTCTGGTCCCCATGTAGAAAGTGAAATTTCATAGTCACCATTTCCTTCACGATCTAGAAACGCTTTTACTGGAAGCGGTTGTAACGTGATTTTTAATCCCGGTAAGTTTTTCTCAAGTTCGCCCTTTAAAAACTCGCTAATTTTTTTATCGTTAGATTCATCCGTTGTTATGATTGAAAGAGAAGCGTTTTGTAAATTTGTTTCTTTTTTCGCAGTGTCCCATAGTGTTTTTGCTTCTTTCACATTTGTTTCTACTTTTACATTACTTGTGCTGCGAAAATCTTTATCGTCAGGTCCTTTTACGAATCCTTTTGGAACGAAGGCATTCGCAGGTATGGAACCGTTATTTAAAATTGTTGTTGCGATTCCTTGTTTATCAAAAGCAAGTGAAATAGCTTTTCGAGCGTTTTTGTTTGCTAGTAAAGGATTCTTTTGACTAAATCGGAAAAATGTCATAGAAGGACGCTCCATTTTCTTTAAGCTCGGATCCTTTTGATATTTATCTACAAACTCTGAATTTATCGTAATACGGTCTACTTGTTTACTTTCGAATAAATTAACAGCTGTTGAAGTATCTTTTACGATATTTACATTAATTTCATTCAATTTTACATTTTTATTATCCCAGTAGTTCGGATTTTTCGTCATTTTGTAACTTGTATCATGTTTCCATTCACTTAATTGGAATGGTCCGTTATAAACTACATTTGCAGCTTCAAGTCCGTAATTTTTCCCTTGAGTTTCTACTACCTTTTGATTTTGAGGATAAAATGTTGCAAATCCCATTAACCCTAAAAAGTATGGTACAGGATGCTCTAACTGTACTTCTAACGTTTTATCGTCAATTGCTTTTACACCAAATGAGTCGATTGGTAATTCTTTTTTATTTATTTTTTCAGCGTTTTTAATATCAAACATAATATGTGCGTATTCAGAAGCCGTTTCTGGATTTACTGCACGTTTCCATGCATATTCAAAATCATGAGCAGTAACTGGATCACCATTTGACCATTTTGAATCGTGTAATTTGAATGTATATGTTTTTCCGTCTTCACTTAGTTTGTACGATTCAGCTGCACCAGGAACAGGTTTGTTATCAGGTCCAGGCATATATAAACCTTCCATTACGTTGTTTAAAGC
>NZ_BOQD01000176.1 GCF_018332515.1 Bacillus hominis
CAACTTGAACAATATGGAGAAGAGCATGATAGAAATAAAAAAACGCGGGAAGAAAAATTACGGAATATTTCTCGTGAGATGGGGCAATTTTTATCAATTGTAGTAAAAGGATGTAATGCAAAAAAAATTTTAGAAATTGGAACTTCAAATGGTTATTCTACATTGTGGCTAGCAAATGCGGTAGTAGAAACAAATGGAAAGGTTACAACGGTAGAACTTTCTTCAGAACGGGTGGGAGAGGCGCTTGGGAATTTTCGGAAGGCGAATTTTACACAGCGAATCGATATCCACAATCAAGAAGCTGGGGCATTTTTAGATTCGCAATTAGATCATTCATTTGATTTTATTTTCCTAGATTCAGAACGTACGCAATATATGTGGTGGTGGGAACATATAAAACGTATTTTAGAGCCAAAAGGTTTTCTTGTTATTGATAATGCAACTTCTCATGCAGAGGAATTAGCAGAATTTATAAAGATGATTGAAGAAGATGATACGTTTGAAACGGTGTTATTAGCTTTTCAAAAGGGAGCATTTGTTGCTCGAAAGAATAATTAGAAGCGAGCTTTAATATCATTATCACATTGAAAGATAACAAATGTCAAAAGATTGAGTGCTGTATGATTTGAAGGAGATTGACAAATTGAATTTAAAATTAGAATGCAGGGGGTAATAAATAGGGTGATTCGTAAAGAATCCGCCTTCAGCATGTTACTCTCTAGGTCTTAAGTCTGAGGAAAATAATGACGAGAACAAGTATACTTATACTATGAAACAGGGAATGACTGCATAAGCAGGTATTTCTTGAAAAATCGATTTCAAGCAAGCAAAATGTATATGAAATACGATATATTAGATGAAATATAGTGCACATAAATTCGCACATATAAATAAAGGAGCGATTTTGTTGACTGAACTCGAGAAAAAAGAACCTGTATCGATTGTGAAAGATAATAATGTAGAAGTAGTAGTTGATACAGTAATAAAAGATGCGGAACTTGAAGAACTGAATAAAGAAGCAGATCTTTATGTACAAAAGTTAAATAGCGAGCAAAATACAGATTTATCAAAAGTATTATCGCAGCTTGGAGACTTAGGGGATAAAGAGCAGCAAGCGGCAGGACAAACGCTATCAGCTTTAAAACGTCCTGTGACAGCGATGATGAATGGAAAGAATGAAGAAATTCCAAATACATTGTTAGAATTACGAAAAGTGGTATCAGAACTTGACCCAAACTCATTAAAAGCAACTGGTATGAAGAAACTTATGTTTAAAGTGTTCAAGAAAAATCCGCTTGAAAATTACGTGCATAAATATCAATCTATAGATAAGCAAATCGAGGAGATTATAAGATCACTTCTCATTGGCCGTGATAACTTGCAAGAGGATACGGTTGGTCTTGAAATGTTAAAAGAGCAATCACACGATAAGATTCACGCTCTTGATAAACAAGTATACTTAGGAAGAAAACTTGCTGGTATGCTTGAAGCTGAGAAACAAAATCCAGAACGTCAAAGGGATATTCCGTTAATAAATGATGCATTAGAAAAGATACTTGTGCGTACTCGTAATATGCAACAAGCAAAAAGTGTATTATTACAATCTATCGCATCTGTAGACATCATTAAGAAAAATAATGAAAAGCTATCAGAGGCAATTCGTAATGCAATTACGATGACGCAAAACGTTGTAACGGTTTCCGCTGCAATACAGCTTGCATTAACAAATCAACGTAAAACAATTGATGCTGTTAATGCAACAAATGAAGCGATTGAATCAATGGTATTAAGCAATTCACAAGCATTAAAACAAAATACAGAAGAAACAACTAAGTTACTTGAAAACCCTGCAATTAGCATGGATAAATTGCGTGAGTCATTCCAAAATGTATTCGCTGCTATTGAAGCATCTGAGAAATCGTCAGAGCGTATTATTGAGTCTAGTAAGAAGTTTGTAATTGAACTTGACACATTTAATGATGAGATGAAGCAGAAACTCATTCAGCGTCCAAGGAAATAACAGATCATTAGAGGAGGTGAAAAAATGAGTTTCATTCAAGGAGTATTATTACTATTAGGGTCATTACTTTTAATCGCATTTACTGTCGTTGTTTTAGTTGTATACTTCGGACGTAAACTTTATTTTTCATGGACGAAACCATATAAGAGAGCGCAAGATTCCATTGAGAAATTATCGAATAAATCAACACCGTTTTTACAAGAATTTACGCAGCACCCACTCTTTTATCGTTGGATTCGTACAGAAGGGAAAAAAGAACAAAATACTTTAAACACTCTTTTCTGTACTTCAGGCCAACGTACGAGAGAGCAAGTTTTCTCAATGTTACCGAAAGAAAAGCAGAAAAAAGTGCATGTGCTGGCAAAAACAACGAAAAAGCTTACGAATGAAGATATTGATATCGCAACAATGAAAGTGAAAGATTTTTTGAGACAAGAATCACAGCAAACTGTTAAACCGACAGACTTATCGTTTTATAAATTGTATTTCTATGATCGATATCCAGATGCATTAAATACAATTCAAGCATATAAACGCTCGATTAATCCTTCACTACAAAGAACGGTTGATGACATTACAATTTCAGTATTAAATGCACTTCCGTACTATCAAGAACAACGTATGTTTGAACAACAACATAAACTTGAAACGTTCTTAATGAAAGATTTAACAGCGATGTTATCATTAGTTGTACAATTACCACCATCACAACGTCCTGAAAAAGAAGAAGAACTAAAAATATACTTGCAAAATTTCCAAAAAGAAATGGAAGTAGTAGAGCGTGATATTCGTGACTCCATTGATCACGATTTGAATGTGAAGATGAGAGCAGCGACAGAGAAGTTTAAGAATAAATAGAAAAAACCGCCTTAAAAGTTGAATGTTTCGGCTTTTAGGCGGTTTTTTGTGAATTTGAGGAAATTGATAATTTAAAAAATTGTACGGGAGAAGTTACATTTGTATCACAATCAGAAATGGCAGCGAAAGGAACATATTATTTACTGAAGGAAATATACATTAAAGTACAAATAGCTGAATGAGATTTTTTGTATGATTTGTAAAAATATGATGTTAAAATATATAAAGGGATGTAGAGTCAGAAAAGTACAATGAGCATAGTAATTGAATATTGTATAAGTATTCCCATGTAGAAAGTGAATGATTACATGATTAATAGTATGCAGTTGTTGTATGTATTGGCTTCTTATTTGTTTGGAAACATATTGACCGCCTATATAGTAACAAAATGGAGACATAACGTTGATATTCGTGATGAAGGAAGCGGAAATCCTGGTGCAAGAAATATGGGGCGAGTATATGGAAAAGGGTATTTTGTCGCTACATTTATAGGTGATGCGATCAAAGGTGCAATTGTAGTTTATATAGCAAAATACCTTTTTGAAGATGCTACATTCGTAATGTTAACATTATTGGCTGTTATCATTGGACATATTTATCCAATCTTGTTTAAAGGTAAGGGTGGAAAAGGAATTTCAACATTTATTGGAGGATTAATCGCATTTGATTATTTGATAGCGCTTACTCTAATAGGTATTTTTATTGTATTTTATTTAATATTTAAAGGATTTACTAAGCCAGGGTTAATTACAATCGCTTGTTTACCAATTTGCATGATTTTTTATTCTTACTCTATTGGTACGACTATTTTAAGTGTACTTATTATTCTACTTATTCTATATGTAAATCGAGAATAAAGTGAACTTTTAATAAGTGGAGTAATCTCCACTTATGATTTTTATTAAATAGATAGTGAGTGACAAGTAGAGAGAGAAAGGGGATAGGATATGGGGTTAATTTATAAGGTTGCTGATCAAACTTGGGAATTTGAAAGTATACATAAATTGAACTATAAAACATTTGTAGAAGAGATTCCGCAGCATGAAGAAACGAAAGAATGTTTTCGTATAGATCGATTTCATGAAGAAAATACATATTTAATTTGTTTAGATGGTGAGAATTTAGTAGGTATGGTCGCGGTGCGAGGAAAACGACCATTTTCATTAGATTATAAAATTTCAAATTTAGATTTTTATTTACAAGAGCATGGAGAAAAAGTATATGAAATTCGTTTACTCTCAGTAGAACGTGAATATCGCAATGGAAGAGCGCTGTTAGGCTTAATTCGCTTTTTACATCGTTATTTGCTTCTAAATGGATATGAATTAGCACTCATTTCAGCCACAACACGTGAGCTGCTTCTATATGAACAAATGGGATTCAAACCTTTCTATACGTTAGTTGGTACAGAAGCAGCAGCTTTTCAGCCAATGTATGTTACACCTGCTATGTTTGAAGAGTCGGATGTTGGGGGAATTATGACGAAAGAATATACGTTTTTACCCGGACCAGTAGACATTGAAGAGAATGTTCAAAAGGCATTTTCTACTAAGCCTATCTCCCATCGCTCTAAGTCATTTCAAGTGACGATGGAAAATGTAAAAAAACGATTACTTCAAATAACGAAAGCAAAACGTGTACAACTTATGTTAGGAACAGGGACGTTAGCGAATGATACAATTGCTTTACAGTTAAGTTCATTAAAAGGTAAAGGACTAGTTTTAGCGAATGGGGAGTTCGGTAATAGATTAATTGAGCAGGCAAAACGTGCACATTTACATTTTGATACGTATAAAAAAGAAATGGCAGAGCCGTTTCTTTATACAGAATTAGAAAAAATAATGCTAAATGGAGATTATGAATGGCTTTGGTTCGTTCACCATGAAACATCAACTGGAATGTTAAATAATTTAGAAGAACTAAACACTCTTTGTAAAAAGTATCAAATGAAACTATGTGTAGATTGTATAAGCTCAATTGGAGCAATACCAATAAATTTGAAGGATGTATATTTTGCAAGTGGTGTAAGCGGAAAAGCGATTAAATCATTTACAGGATTATCTTTCGTTTTTCATAATCACATGATAGAGAAAAACGAAGCAATATCCGCGTATATGGACATTGGTATGTATGAAATGAATGATAGTATTCCATACTCTCATTCATGGAATTTAATTTATGCATTGCAAGAGGCATTGAAGAGATTTGAAGATGAAGAGGCATTTGAAAAGATAAAAGAGACGTATGCTTATATTGAACAAGCTATTACTACTATGGGTTTAAAGCTTGTTTCACCTAAAGATCATGCCGCTCAAATTGTTCTTACTATTCAATTAAACGAAGGGCAGTCTTCTAAGGTAGTAGGCGATGCATTAGCATTACAAGGATATATTGTCCATTATGAATCAGCATATTTACAAAAGAATAACTGGATCCAAATTGCATGCCTTAATCACTATAAAGAACGTGATATGAAGAGGATGTTGAATTGCTTGCAGATGTGTGTATTAAAGAAGGGCGTACAGATATGACGAATGTTTTCTTAACATAGTTGGTTGCGTATAAAGGAGTTATTACTTACGAAAACTGAGGAATGACAATAGGAGTAGATCATAAATCATTGGAAGAGGTGTTAGTATGATAACTAGAAAACTACCATTACATATAGCAGACATTAAAAAAGCTCAAAAAATTCTTGATAGAAATGTTCGTAAAACACCATTAGTAAAATCTTTTTATTTGACTAGTAAAACGGGTGGAGAAATTCACTTGAAGTTAGAAAATATGCAATTAACGGGTTCTTTTAAATTCCGTGGTGCATTTAATAAAATGTCGCAGCTTACAGATCAAGAAAAAGAGAGAGGCGTTATTGCATGTTCGGCAGGTAATCATGCACAAGGAGTTGCTTTATCTGCTCATTTACTTGGCATTAAGAGTAAAATTGTAATGCCAATTTCTGCACCTCAGGCGAAAGTTGAAGCAACTAAAGGATATGGATCTGAAGTCATTTTATTTGGTGAAACCTTTGATGATGCAAAGGCAAAATGTGAGGAAATTATAAGAGAAACAGGTGAAACATACTTGCATCCATATGATGATGTAGAGGTAATGGCTGGTCAAGGAACAATTGGTTTAGATATTCTCGATGATATGTGGGATGTTGATACTGTAATTGTACCAATTGGTGGAGGCGGAATTATTTCTGGAATTTCTGTCGCATTAAAATCTTTTAATCCATCCATTAATATAATTGGTGTCCAAGCAGATAATGTTCACGGAATGAAGGCATCTTATGACAAAGGTACAATTGTAGAACATTATGAGGCACCTACTATTGCAGATGGTTGTGCGGTTAAAATACCAGGGGAATTAACATTTGAAATTGTAAAAGAATTAGTGGATGATATTGTAACAGTATCAGAAAAAGAGCTGGAAGTAGCAATGAAAGACTTGTTACAACGTGGAAAAGCTGTTGTAGAAGGTGCGGGCGCATTAGCAACTGCTGCTCTGCTTGCAGGGAAAGTTGATCAATATATTAAAGGGAAAAAAGTAGTAGCGGTTATATCTGGTGGCAACGTAGACTTGCAACGTATATCAAGTGTATGTGAGCACTTTTTTGTTGCTAATGAAGTGAAATAGTTTTATGAAAGAAGAGCTAAGAGAAATAATCTTAGCTCTTACTTTTTGTCTACCGTTTACTGTAAGTAGCAATAAACTTGCAAAATTTGCTGTTTAATGAATTGCATTATTTAAGCGCCTAATTTTACACATATCTTTAATGTTACAATAATTATTTCAATATTGTCGAAACATAAGCAGAAATTTAATATAATAGTTTTAATGTGCTAATGAGCGGTGAGGAGAGGAGGGCAGGTCATGAATAAAGAAGAACAGGTCATGAACGGTTTTAGGGAATTATATAATAAGCTGGTTTGGCTTAATAAAGATAAGATGGAAGAAGGTCTTAAAGGTTTTAAGTCTTCTGAAGTCCACTGCATTGAATATATTGAAAATAATGCGGATTCTAATGTGACACAACTTGCAGAGGCTTTTTATGTGACTCGCGGTGCTATAAGTAGAATGACTAAGAAGCTCATACAAAAAGGTCTTATTGAAAGCTACCAAAAGTCGGAAAATAAGAAAGAAATTTATTTTAGGCTTACTGAACAAGGGAAAGAAATTTATAAAATCCATGAAGACTTGCACAAAGAGTTTCAAGATCGGGATAAAGCCGTATTTGAGCAAGTAACTGATGAAGAATTCGAAAGTATAATTAGCTTCGTGGAAAAGTATAGTAGGCATTTGGATGCAGAAATAAAGAAACAAGGTATACAGATTAAGTCATAATAAAGTTGAAGCATTCGGGCTTTTACGGGTAGTTAATCCCGCAAACTAACTTATTTTTCCGTTCATGCGGGATACATTTAAATAATAAAAAGGTAGCCTGTTCATAGTAAGGCTACCTTTTTATTATTGTATTTTTGTTGACTAATCAACAAAACAGGTTTATTATTTTGTTGACGAAGCAATAAAATGTTTTAAGGAGAGAAGTTAAATGTCTATTTTTAGATCACAAAATGAAAGCGAAACTGAAAAAAACATAGATAAACATGCTTTAATATTCGGCCTTATTTCTGTATTTCTTTGTGGTATAGGTTTCAGCATCATTATGCCTGTAGTGCCATTCTTAGTGCAGCCTTATATAAGTAGTCCGGAAGAACAGGTTCTAGTTGTTACGCTACTGACCTCTGTTTATGCGGTTTGCGTGTTTTTTGCTGCTCCTGCACTCGGGGCTTTAAGCGATAAATATGGTCGTCGTCCATTACTTTTAATATGCCTTTTCGGTTCTGCACTCGGGTACTTAGTTTTGGGTATAGGAGGGGCCTTATGGGTACTATTTGCTGGACGCATAATAGAAGGTATAACAGGCGGGAGTATCAGTACAATTTTCGCATATTTTGCAGATATCATTCCGCCAGAACAGAGAACGAAATACTTTGGATGGGTAAGTGCGGTGGTAGGGGTAGGAACCATCATTGGCCCAACTCTTGGGGGATTACTTGCAAAGTTTGGTCATTCTGTACCTTTATATTTTGGAGCGCTCATAACTTTATTCAATGTATTATATGGGATGAAATATATGCCTGAGAGTCTTGACAAAAATAATAGGTTAAAAGAGATTACTTTTGTAAGGTTAAATCCTTTTGTACAACTTGCAAACATACTTTCTATGAAAAACTTAAAATGGTTACTCGTCTCAGCGTTTTTACTTTGGATACCTAACGGATCTTTACAAGCAATTTTCACACAATTTACGATGGATACTTTTAGCTGGAAGCCTGCACTAATCGGACTTATGTTTTCAATTATGGGCTTTCAAGACATCATTTCACAAGCTTTTATAATGCCAAAGCTTGTGGGCAAGCTTAGTGATAAACAAATAGCAATACTTGGGATGGTTTCGGAGATTATTGGCTACAGTTTTATTGCAGCATCTGCTTTGTTTTCCCTATATCCTCTTTTAATCGTTGGGATGTTACTGTTTGGTTTTGGTGACTCGATTTTCGGGCCTTCATTCAATGGGATGCTCTCAAAGTCTGTCGATTCTAGTGAACAAGGAAGGATTCAAGGTGGAAGCCAATCTATTCAAGCTTTGGCAAGAATGATTGGTCCAATTATTGGAGGGCAAATTTATGTATCACTTGGTCATGCCGCACCTGCTTTTATGGGGATGATTCTTATAGTAGTTGCAATAGCAGTTTTGTATAGGGGCACGCATGCAACTGTATAAACTATCTGCACTATTATGGTCTTTCTTTATTTAAGAATGTCTCTATTGGAATCTTTCCTGAATGAATTGTATAACAGATAAATATAAGAACAAATAATAGGGTGTCAGAACTTAGGAACAAGTACTAGCACCCTATTTGTTTACGGCTCGAGAGCTAAGAGAAATTAAGAATGTATTCTGTAATGATCTCATGGTGAAGGTTAAATAGAACTATCAAATAATTAAAGTTAGCTTTTTTGAAAGTAAAAAGCTAGGTACATGACTAAATAGTTTAATTATGCTTGTGCTGAAGTAAATAATGACTCCATTTTTACTTTGCTCTTCTCTCGAATTTCAGCATCTGCGGTATGCTTATATGGACAAAAATTATAAACCGAGAAGACAAATAGTCTCCCATTACCCTGAAGTATAATGGGGGAAGTTTCTTGTTGGGATTCTTAAAAATTTAGAAAAAACTTTCTCAACATTGTTTGAGAAAAGAGTGAAACGAATGTTCTAAATTTTATGATAAGATGAAAATAATAAAAAAAGAGCAAAAAGACCCACGGCGTTACAGTAGTGCGGTAACACAACTGTGACGTTTTACCCTAGCGAATGTAGGTAAAACTTTCCATGAGTCAGCCTCAAGTATATCACACTTCAAATAGTTTTAAATCCATATGGAACGTTTTCTTGTTGAGAAAATCAGGGGCTGTGTCTTGTGTTCTATTTAGGAGGATACGGATGAGGGCTTTGATGAATGAACTGAATAACACGATTCAGTCAAATAATATTAGTACAAGAAAGTTAGCGAAAGATACAGGTATTAGTAGAACAACAATTACAAATGGTCTGTCCTTTGTAACAGGAGAAATGAAATTTGATGTTTTTGAAAAATTGGTTCGTCATGTGTATAAAAGTCCCATAGAACAAACAAGAAGGATTAAAGATTTTATTTTAAAGTGTGGAACTAGCTTGAATGTAAGAAAAGCATTGAGTTATTGCCAGGTAGCAGGAGAATACGATCTTATAGATATGTTAATCGAAAAATTCAAAATGGAAACAAAAGATCCGGATTTCAAGAAGCTTCAAAAAGATGTACGTAAATATTTAAATGTATACAATCTATATAACCAACGGAATATGAATCGGAAAAAAGGACAAAGTCTTCTGGAGGAAATATACAAAACACGTGTTTCATCAGATTTGGAATGTCAGGTATTATTAAATACATTACTAATGGCAGCAGAATATGATAGACAAAGGTATAGTGCTATGTCATCATACGCGGACGCGGCAGAAGCTTATGTCGCTAAGATGGATAACGGTTATATTAAAGATTGTTTACGCATGCAGCATATGGAACGAATTGCGTACACTCAGTTGCATGCCAATGAAATTGATAGCTGTAGAGCTACGTGCCATGCCATTATAAATTCCGAATTGAATTTCACAGTTGTAAAAGCTACAGCATATTGTTGTTTAGGTGAAAGTTATATCTTTGAAAATCCATTAATGGCGGAAAAATATATCTTGAAAGCTATTCAATGTCTTGAAGGTATAAGTTCACCGAAAGGAACTCAAAAATACAATTCTTTTAAAACGACTCTTGCCTTTTTATATATTGAGTTCGGATTTAATTTAGATAATATTGATTTTGATTTTATTAGTGATGGTGATCTTGCTTATTATGAGTGTTTATATGGTGATAAGCAAAATGGTTATAGAATTTTTGAAAGGTTAAAAGATCAAGGTCTATCGGCCTTCCAAATGTACTATCTTTCTAGAATTGAAAATGATACAATTATGGCGAGGGAATCTTTAGAAAAATTTGAAAAAACGGGAAGTATAATATATGCGCAACTTCCAAAGCGCATTTTAATAACTGAAGGAGTGTTGTAAAATGAAAAAAATTTTAGTCACTACATTATGCGCACTTGCGTTATCAATTGGGGTTATCGGTGCTGGTGCAGATCAGACTAAAGATTTAGGTAAAGAAAAAGCTACTGTACATACTAAAGAAGTACAATTAATGATGGTCGATCCCGGTGGGATGTAATATAAATGAATAGTTAAAAAGACGCTACTTATAGTAGCGTCTTTCGTCTTTTATAGGCGTGTCACGTTTTTGGAAGTTTCGGAAAAAATATACCACTTGATACATATTTCACAAATTGGTAAGGATGAAGGGGAGGAAATAAGGTGAAAAAAGAGACGGCCAAACAAGAAACAAAACGCTTAATTAGGGAGTTGTTCGGAGCTGAAAAAGTAAGTTGTGATATGAATTATCTAATGGAGGAGTTGTATAAGCAAGGACAGATTACTCCGGAACAGTACAAACAAATTGCAGCTATATTGCAACAAAAAAAGGAATAGCATCTGGCTAATCCTTTTTTACTTATTGCTGCTTTCTTTGTAGGAGTTGTCTTAATAAAACATTAGCAATTTCAGCTTGCTCATCCGTAATTTCTACCCCATCAGAATGAAGTCTGCCTTGATCTAAAAAGTCTTTTACATTAAAGTTAAGACCGTTTGGATTTTCTGTTCTTCCTAAGATGAAGTCTGTAGTAGTATCAAATATGTCTGCTAGCTGTACAAGAACCTCAGCGTTTGGTTTTCTTTTATTTGTCTCATATCCACTATACGTAGAATCGTTTTTACCAATACGATCTGCGACTTCTTGCATTGTCCAACCGCGTCTATTTCGTAAGAATTTTAATTGAGTTCCTATATCCATACTTTTTACCCCCGTTAAATTCTCTTTTATATTTTTCATCGATTTTATTTTTTATAAATTTTATAAAAATATATAAAACGTTTTTTATTTTTTTGTTGTTATCTATATATAAGATAACACTTTATTGGACAATTACACAATGGTAAATACACGCATATTGCAAGTGAAATTAGATGAGTGTTCATAAAAAAGTTGAAAAATCACTTTACTTACTTGCAAAACGCCAGTATAATAAAAATCATTAAAGGTTGTCTGGAGGTGGACATATGAAAAGGACTTGGTTAGCGGATTTACGTGGGAAAAAACGTATGTCGCAGGCGGCTCTAGCGGATAAGGTTAGTGTGACTCCTGGTCATATAGCAGATTTAGAGACTGGTAGACGCGATCCGGGAGGAAAATTAGCCTTGCAAATCGCAATTGTACTTGGGTTCCCTATGGAACATTTTTATTTACCCGCTTACTTGCAAAGCGCCAGTAAAAAAGAAGTTAGACAATCGTTTGAACTGGGATTTCCACCAAAAGAAGAATTTTTAGAGCATTATCCTCATTACTTAGAAAAAACTGTAGGGGGCTGAGGAGTGTGGGGAAAAAGACATCCGGCTTATACGTCCGTAACGAGTACTACGGTACAGAGAAAAAGGAAGTTCTATTTCAAGAAGTATACGAAAAATATTTAGGTGTTAAAGTAACGGTCACAAGAAAGAAAAAAACAGAAGTAAAGGCAAGTTAAAAAATTGAAAGGAGGTGATACACATGCAACGGTACGTGACTTATGCGACTCGATTAGTAAAAGCAAAAGACGTAAAAGCTGTATGTTGCGAAAGTAAAAATTACTTCAAGAATGGCTCAGAAGAACAAGCGGTAAACACCATGTTAAAGCTAACGGAAAGGAGTGAACGTGTTGGCCAACATTAATGAGATTTTCGTAGAAGGATTCCAGTCACATACGAATAGCCATTTCAATTTAGGAAATGGGCTGAACGTAATTACCGGACCATCTGATAGTGGTAAAACATCCATCATACGAGCGGTTCGCTGGATAGCATTTAACGAACCTCAAGGTGAGGCTTTTGTTAACGAATCAGTGGGACAGGCTACTGTAGCGATTCACATGGATAACGGCATTATTATTTCAAAGCACCGTAGAAAAGGAAAAACATCGTACAGAATCCAAACGGATCCAGGCGATGCAGGAAGTGTATTTGAGAAGTCAGAGGTACCGGAAGAAGTAAAACAATTACTTGGTATCACAAAGCAAACATTTGGGGATTTTGTTACTGCTTTAAACTTTGCATTTCAGCTCGAAGCTCCGTTCTTAATAAGTGAGACACCATCATCGGGTGCAAAAGTACTAGGTAAGTTAGCAGGAACAGAAGCTGTGGATCTCGCGGTAAAAAGTGTTTCAAAAGATACATACGCAGCAAGGCAAGAGAGGTTACTAGCTGAAAAAGAAATTGAGAGATTAGCAGGTAACTTGCTCGAGTACTTGGATGTGGATGATAAAGTACAGCAGTTAAAAACAGCTGAAAGTTTGATGGAACATGTAGAAGAATTACATAAAAAGAAAGAGGTACTGCAGCAACTACAAACTCAACAACAGATAGCATTTGAAAAATTCCGTGTAGCGTTTGTTGAGGATGAGAGACTCTCAAAGGTGCCGGTTCTTATACAAATACTTGAAGAAACAGAAAAAGACCAGCAGCGTCTGCAAACACTACTGGACTTACAAAAAAGATACGAGTCACTGTCCACCGCCAAGAAGACATTGACTGAAACACTAAAACAATTTGATGGATTAGTAGAAGTAAGTAACTTGTTACGAGGTTCTACTAAATCCGAAGAAATATATTCTTTGCTTTCTATCTTATCACAAAACTATAAGAAGTATAGTCAAGTATTACAAGAAGCTCAATTACAGGTCGAGAGGTTAACTGTAATTGCAAACATTAATGTAGCTGTGATTGAAGAGGAAGTAAAGAAAACGGATGAGTTAAAGAAACTCTATGTACAACATAGCGTGGTTAAACAACGCTACGAAAAAACAAGTAAGGATGTAGAAAGATTATCTGTACCTGGTAATGCGTCAGATCAACTACAAGAATGCGAAACCAGTATTACACAACTAAGTCAAATGAGTGTGCTCTTACAAAAATACCAGAATATACAAAATTATTATATGAGCCGGAAAAGTCGTGCGGAACATTTAAATGGTCCGAGAGAAGTGGTAATACAGATTGCAAATGCTGAGAACAATGTTACTCATTTAGCTGAATTAAAAGAGTTGTTACGAAACTATATGATCTGGCATCAAAGAGTACGTCATAGTACAAGCACATTGGAACTATATGAAAAGCACATTGAAAATTACACTAAGGAATTGGAAGAGACATGGAACGAGGCTGGTGGAGTTTGTCCGCTATGCGAATCGCCGATGTCTTTTGAACATTCTCATTGAGGGGTGATTAGTGTTGGTAAATATAAAAGAAATTGATGAGTACGTTAATACCGTTGGACGTTTAAATACAGCACTTTCCGAAGTGCGGTCAACGTTAGCTGCTCTAGAAAGTGGGGAAGGTCAATTTGAAATAGATCTTCGTAGGCATCATGTCTATCACAGTATTCACAAATTAAATATGGTAAATCGTAAAGAACTGGATACAGTTATTCGCTATGTCATAATTGGGCACTTAAAAGATAAAGAAAAGTTTCTTGAATCAGAGCTACAAAATTTACTATCAAAACAACTTGAAGGGGGAAATGAGTAATGGAATTAAAACAACGTATTGAAATTGCAAAAGCAAATTTAAAGAAAGCAGAAACAGCAAAAATCCAAGCAGAGGCGGAAAAGTCTTCAGCTGAAAAGCAATTAACAGAAATCGCTGAACAAATGGCGCAGTACGGGGTAACGCCTGAAACGATCCAGGAAGAAATCAATAAGCTTGATACATCAGTTAAAGAAAACCTGGAGCATGTAGAACGACTCATCCCGCAGGTATAAGGAGGCTATTTTTATGTACGAGCTTCTAAAAGCAAGAGCGGATATCCGTCAGGCAAGCGATAAATTGAAAATGAAAATCGGTCAACGTGATTTGTTAGTTAAGCAACAAAAAAGCGCAGAAGCAAGAAAAGCAAAAGCTGAGGAGCAACTTGGAGAGTTTGATTTAGTACAAATTCTTCTTCAAAAGACAAGTGATTATGCAAGGCAGCAAGCAAAACGTCGTATAGAAGAAATTGTTACGTCAGCTCTTACAGTTGTTTTCGATAAAGACTACAGATTCGAAATTGAAATTGCCGTAAAAGGTAATCAACCGGTAGCAGAGTATTGGCTACAGTCTGAGGATGTACGGACACAATTAAAGCCACCTGATTATGATCGCGGTGGTGGTGTAGCAGACGTAGTTAGTTTAGCGCTCAGATTGGCTGTTGGAGAAATTAGTGGTGTAAGAGGACCGTTATTCTTAGATGAGGTTGGAAAGCACGTGAGTCAAGAATACGCACCAAATGTGGCGTATTTCTTGAAGGAGTATAGTACGAAATTTAAACGTCAAATCATTTTAATTACGCACAGTACTCATTTAGCTGAGATAGGTGACGTAGCACTTGGTGTGACTCAAAAACAAGGAAAAAGCATAGTAACTGCTTTATAGAAAGGGAGATTTGGATATGTGTATGAAATGCGAAATTAAAAATGCGTTAAAAGGTGCACTAGCTAGTGCTGCAGGTTTAAAAATTACTGAGGAAGTTATCGGGAAAGCAACGGAAGCTCAGTTAAAGGAATTACAAGCTGCAGATGCAGCGGAGAAAGCTATTAAAGAACAACTTCAAGCTGAATATAAAGCTGAGATTGCTCCTATTCGTGAGAAGTACGTAAAGCGAACTGAGGAACTATTAAAACCAGTTTTTGAACGTCATGACGCTGCTTGTATGGAAATTCAAAATACTTTAGGTATCAAAGAAGACGACGATGTATCAATTAATCTTGGAACTGGTGAAGTTACAAAAGAAGTTATTAAAGAAAAAGAATCAAGCAATCTTCACTAATGCGTCATATTGTTGATGGCGGTATTACCTTAGATACAACGTTACGAAGAGCACGAAAAAGCAGAGGTGAGAGTATGAAGTTTCTATATTTCGGTGATCCACATATAAGAGGTACCAATCCTCGTAACCGTAAGGATAACTACAAAGAGGCATTAGTTGCAAAATTACGTGAGATTTTTGCTTTAGCTAAATACAAAGGTGTGACAGCAATTATTCAACCTGGAGATACGTTTGATAGACCTGAGGTTACGACAAGTGTGTTACTAGAGTTTGCAAAAGTACTGAAAGAAAGTCCAGTTCCCATTTATACAACAGCTGGTAATCACGATATATACGGGTACAATCTTGCAACATATGGACGGACAAGCCTTAGAGTACTGGAGTTAATTGTTCCGCAGCTTACAGTCATTAATGATCCTGGGCAAGCTCACATGTTCCACCAGGACGGTAATCATGTGCAGCTAACGTTTACACCATACAGTGATCAAATTGATAAAGCTGGGTATGGTTATTCACCAGATATTATTGAAGATTATGAGTCAACCAAAATACACGTGGCTCACGGAATGCTGCTTGATCATGATCCGCCTTTTGACAGGTACACAAAAGTACAAGATGTAAAAACAGAGGCGGATTTGGTTTTGTGTGGCCACGATCATACTGGTTTTGGTGTTTACGAGCGTTCGGATGGAAAAGTGTTTGCGAATATCGGTAGTATTACACGTTTATCGGCTTCAGAAGCTGAGATTACTAGACCAATACAAGTTCTTCTTATCGATGTAAAATCACCAGGTGTTTTTGATTTAGAACGGATTCCGCTTCAAAGTGCAAAACCTGGTGAAGAAGTACTTGACCGTAGCCGGATTGAAGCTGAGAAGAAACGAGCGTATGCGATGGAAGAGTTTGCCTCATTAATTCAAACGGAAACAGGGGAAGATGTGCTAGTCGATATTAATACGATTGTTGAGAGTATTGCTGAGACAGAAAGTATTAATCCGGATGTAGTAGAAATAGCGTTAACGAAAATAGCGGAAGCAAAGGAGGGATTACGAACATGATTGTAAACAAACCGCAGTTTGATGAGAATGAACTAGGCGAAGGTACGGCGGTACAGGTCACAAGTGGTAACCCGTTTAGACGCCCTAACTATAGTAATAATAAACATGATTGGAATGCTGTAGTAATAGAGTTTTCACCGTTGATGATAAGTGTAGCTGGTTACAACAAAGAGGAACATGATCGAGTAGAAACGATGAACATAACAATTGACTCAATTGTTAAAGAGCACGTGACGCTTAAAAAGTTAGTAGTAGAACTACCAAAAATTCAATGTGAGGTGGGACCAGAAAATGACTGAATTAAATAATCAAATTCGTAGTTTACAAGACGAGCATGGGAAAGAAAAGCTACTTGCAGCGGCAACAAAAATTTTAGGTAAGAAAGTACCGACTGACTATGTTCGAGTATTAGATCCACTTGAATTACAAGCATCCTTACAACAAATTGATGCTGCAGTACAGGATGTTCTTGAAAAAGGTAAAGCACGTGAAGAAGCTTATGGGAAAAAAGCAGACCTAATTAAGAAAAAAGTGAAGCTGAAAACTGCAGTAGAGCTAAAAGAAGCAGAGGCATTTATGCAAATTCAAGGTGAGGGACGTAACCAATACGCTTACGTGAATGATCAAAAAGTGGCTCTCACGAATGATACGTTACGTGATGCGTACCGCCTGCATTACAGCAAAGAAGAACGTCAACAACTTACAGACGTAGAGCAAGAGTTAGCGTCCATTGATATCAAAATTTATCAAACAAAAGATGCTTGGGAAACAGCTAAAGAATCAGCGGATCTTGTAAAAGCAAAAGCTTATGTACAAGCGAATCTACTGAAGTTTTTGGCATAGGAGGTTGCTATGGATCCAAAACAAACAGCAATGAGAAATAAACAGCGTGAACGTCAGCAACGTGGGGATGATTTCCAAGCTGAAATTAGAAGAAGCTGGAGAGAAATTCCGAATGTATGGCGTATGAGAATTGCAGATGGTGCAGGTGCAACTCGTCCAGGTGACGAGATTGTAATAACACCTGAAGTAAATATATTAGCTGAAATGAAACGTACAGAGAGTCGTAGATTTTCACTAGATTATATGAGACCGAATCAGATTCTCGGATTACGAGATTTTGATCAAATTATTGATAGGAATTTAGGTTTAGTGTTTATCAGTTTTCTAAACGATAGCAAAGGGCTTGACGAGGCTTATGCATTCAGACTTATTACAGCTCTTATTCATATGAAAAAACGAAATATGAACCATATAAAACTTGAAGAATTTCAAAGTCAGACGGTTCCCTGTGTACCACTTCCAAGACTTACATACCATGAACCTTCTTACGATCTATCGGGGGTGCTCACTTGCTACAAATCTTTGTAAAACACAACATCCGAATAAGAGGTGCTAGTACACCTCTTAAGGCGGCAATTACTAAGGCGCTAACATTTGATAATCCAGCGTATTTGAAAGCAAAAAAACAACGTAGACCTACATGGGGTGTACAAGCAAAACTTGAATTGTTTTTACATGACAGAGGCGATATTGTTACGCCTCGAGGTTTCTTGTCAAAGCTAGAAGAGGTACTGAAAAACCTAGGTTACGACCCAAGTAAAGTTATTACCTCACAGATTTCATATGGCCGAGATGTTAGTTTCGGGGAATGGGATGACGGGTTTGTATTAAAAGAGGATCAGACACCGATGGTTGAAGCACTTATGCAAGAAAATGGAATAGGTGTAGCACCGGCTGGTTCAGGTAAAACCGTAATGGGCATGCGCTACATTTACGAAAAGGGTAAAGCAGCATTATGGCTTACGCATACAAAAGACTTAATGTATCAATCCGCAAAGCGAGCTAAGGATACAATGCCTGGTATTGGTCGTATCGGCTTTTTCGGTGACGGTGTACATGATTGGGGAGACGGTAAACTAATTGTTGCTACAGTACAAACCTTGCAGCGAAATCCACAAATAATCGATGCACTAAATGATTTTATCGGGACGGTAGTAGTGGATGAAGCCCATCATTTTCCGGCAATACAATTCATTGAAACGGCTGGGAAGTTAACGGCTGAAAATGTGATTGGCCTCACCGCAACACCTTCCCGAAAAGATGGATTAGAAATCTATATGTACAACGGTGTAGGTCCAAAAGTGTATGAGATTAGCAGAGACGGAATGTATGAAGCTGGGAGACTGGTAAAACCGACAGTGAAATTCGTATATACCGAGTTCAATTACGAGACGGCAAGTAACCGTAACGCGATTGATAGTGTGGATGCTGGTGGAGAAGATCTTGATTACACAGATCTAATAAGGCACCTCATTTCTGATAAAAAGCGTGCGAAGTTAGTTGCTGAGAATATTGTTGAGTCTGCAAGTTTAGGGCCATCCATTGTTATAACAGAATCAGTTCGCTACTGTTTCGTACTTGAAGAACTCGTAAAACGAATGGCAAAAGCAAGATTCGGTATCGATGTTAGAACAGCTGTAGTACACGGGGGTATTAGTCGTTATACCTGGAGAAAAGCAAAAAGCGAAAAACATGCACAACAGCTTATCAATAGTGGTCATGCGGTAGATAAAAAGCAAGGTAAGTACGGTTGGCAGGTAAAGGTTGCTCAGTATTCAGAAAAAGAAATTCGTGAATGGCAAGTAACAAAACAACAACGTAAAGACATTTTAGAAGCTTGCGACCGAAAAGAAGTAGATATTTTGTTTGCCACTCAGTTAGCGCGTGAAGGACTGGACATGCAGCATTTAGTAGTTGGCCACATGGTAATGCCGAAACGTGGTGACTCCCGTGAGAGTAATAGTGGTTCATCAGTAGAGCAAGAAATTGGGCGTATCATGCGTCCAGATCGGAACAATCCGGATAAAGAAGCATACTGGTTCGATTACGTTGACTACAATGTTGGAGTATTTAAGGACCAATATCACAGCCGTAGGAAAGTATACAGCAGAATTGGGTTAACGGTACCAAGAAAGCCGAAAACAGAACGCGATACAGTGGCTGACTTCTTAAATGATATGCCTTGGTAAAAGGGGTGATAACGATGGAAAAGTACGAATATGTGGGTGCGCTTTATGAAATCACAGAACTAATTGCTTCAACGAAAGAGGTGAAGTAAGTGGGTTTGAAAGAAACAGGTCAAAAAATTGTTAAAAAAGTGATAAGGGTGTTTGCAAGAGGATCCGGTAAAAGTTTAACTCTTCAACGAGGAATCCCGATAATAGTTGAGGTTCCGGAATACGATTCGAAAGATTACGAGATTTCGTATAACAGAAAAGTAACCTATCGAAAAAAGAAAAGCCAAGCAAAACGAAAAGCATGGAAAAAACATGGCCTACAAGGGCGCGGGAGGAAAAAATAATGACACAAGAAACAAATCAAAATGAAGTAGTGGTACAAAATAACGCGGTGGCGAAAAGAAACGATGGCAGCAATTATATTTCAGCAATTTTAGAAGAAACAAAGCAGGGATTCGTTGAAGCGAATAACGGTCTTGATATGGATTTTGTCCGTATGGGCGAGTGGTTAACGGTTAACAAGAAAGGGAATTTCGTAGAAAAAGATGATGAAAATGTAATGTACGGTGACAATATTGATGTAGTAATCGGATACGGTGAGCAACGTTGGTCTGTATGGGGGAAACAAGATTCTCCTGAAGATGGTCAGTTGATCGTGGCGGAAAAAACAAAAGAAGATGCGGAAGTTGTATTCAATCAATGGCTAGCTGAAAACCCTCAAGCAGAAGAACGTTATGAATTAGATGATATTCAACTTCGCTATATGGCGTCAGTTGTTCCAGTATCAACGTTAAGCCCAGAAGACTTCCCTCGTATCTACTTAATGAGCTTTAGCCCAACAGACACAATTATTTTCGGGCGTTTTGCGATGAATGTGTATACAGGGAAATATAAAGCTCTAGGTGTTCCGTCTAAATTAGGTGTCAATAAAATTGTTACACGCTTAGTAACAACAGAACGTAAAAGTCGTACAAACGCTAGTAACCAATGGATCGGTATCGACTTCCAACCTGTTGGTGTATTTAAACCAGAAGATTACGGAATTAACGTAGAAGAAACAGAACAAGCTTCAGAATAATTAAGGAGGGCGTCTACAAATGGCAAAAAAGAAAGATAAAACAAGTGAGTATCAATATGTAGACGCATGGTACAGCAATCAGAACGGTAGAAGCATTCCGTGGAAACGAATCCTTTCCTCTGAAGTGAAGCAATTCCAAACGGGAGAGGCATTCAATTTCAATTGCTTTGCTACAGTTCAACGATTTGCGAACGACACAAAAGTAAAGGGGGAGGCATTTATTGCTCCCCTATATTTTGACCTTGACCATGCGGAAGACCCATCAGTCAGCCAAAAGGATGCAATAAAGCTGGTGGAATTTTTTACGAAAGAAATGGACATTCGTGAATCGGATATGTGGATTTACTTTTCTGGATCAAAAGGGTTCCACATCTTAATAAGCTCCGATGCACTCGGTATTGAACCGAGAAACGACCTTCATAAAATCTTCAAACATATGGCTGGGTATTTAGTCCATAGATTAGGACTCACGTCACTAGACCTTGTGGTGTATACAGAAAAGCGGATGATTCGTTTACCGAACAGTATGCATCAAAAAACAAACCTATTTAAAACAGAAATTAGTGTAAATGAGTTAAACAAATTAACTCTGGAAGAAATTAAAGATTTAGCGAAATCGCCAAGACACGCTGACGATCTACCTTATACGGCAGAAGAACGTAAAAAGGCAATGAAATACAGACCTCGTACGGGGTATTTACTAATAAATAAGACAGAAGAATATGAGCAAGCTGCAGCAACGAGTGCTCGTAAGTATGCGAAAGAAGAATTCCAATTTAAGAAAGATAAACCACCAGCATGTGTAGTTGATATTTTAAATGGTGGCTGGAAAAAAGACGGTGACCGAAACCAGGCAACAGTACAGCTTGCATGTTACTTCAAAGACGCTGGCTACACGAGAGAAGAAACAATGAAAGAGCTGGAAGACTGGGTGCTTAAATTTACATCTGAGGATAACGAGTATGGTAAGCAACAACGTGTTGCGAATACGAGAAGTGTTATCGATGCGGTATACAGCGGTGATAATACATACAAATTTGGTTGCGCGTTTATTCGTTCACTACATGGCGAAAAGAAACCGGGAAGCAAAGATTATGAACGTGTAGCGTGTGCTGGTGATATGTGTCATTGCATTAAGAAGAATGCTGAGGAAGAAGAAAATGCAAAGTTACTTCATTTAGCAGAGACAGGCAATGCGGATCTTACTGGAAAGCTTGTAAAAACACGTGTCATGGTTGCAGGGAAAAAGCATACGCCTTACATCATTCCGAAAAACATTGAGTACCATTGCTGGGGCAGAGAAAGTTGTAAAAAGGTACATTGCCCTCTATACGACATCCATACACATACAGGATATAAAGACCTGGGCGTAAGTGATCGGGAAGTTATTCAAATGACAGGTGTAGGTGACGATAATATAAAAGGTATTTTACGAGAAATATCAGGCATTCCAAATTGTCCGAAATACAATACCGATATTTTAGAAAACATGAACGTTGAAGAGTTGCTTGTAATCCCGATGGCTGAAGAAGATGACGAAAAGCAAGAGCAGCATAAAGGGAATTATGTACTACGAAAAGTGTACGCCGTAAATGGACTAAACGTAAGTGAGAATAAGTACTACGAATTAACAGGTTATGTATACCCACATCCAAAGAATCAGGAGTCAACACTACTTGTAAAGAGTGCGGTACCGCTTCAGGATGTGGTTGAAAGTTTTGAGCTAAATGAACAAGTGAAAGAAGATTTAGCAACATTTCAGCCGGCGGATTATACAGCAGAATCAATTGAACAGAAACTAGGAGCAATTTGTAACGATTTAACGTACAACGTAACACACATCGTAGAACGTGATGAGACATTACTTGCAGTATTGCTAACACTTCATAGTGTTTTACGTTTTAAAGTACCTTGGGATTTAAATCCGTTACGTGGTTGGGTGGAATTAAAAATAGTAGGTGACACAGGTACTGGTAAGTCTGCACTCATTGAAAAAGTAATGAAATATGCAGGGCTTGGAACACGCGTGAATGCGGAAAGTACTTCTCGTACAGGTCTAACGTACAAGATGGAACAATCTGGTGCTCAAGGTGCATGGTACATCGTTTGGGGGGCATGGCCGTTAGCGGACAAAGAAATGATTTGGATTGATGAAGATACAGGTATTACGAAAGATGATTATGGTGAAATGACGCTTGCTCGTTCTGACGGGAAGCTGGAAGTAAAACGAGCTGTAACAGCTGAAACACCTTGTAGAGTACGTGCCATCATGTCAGGGAACGTACCGAAAGGGAAACGACTTGCTGATTACTCCCAAGGCGCAGAAAGTTTAAAAGATATTTTCAATAACGAGGATATACGTCGTTTTGACTTTGCAGTTTTTATGAGAGCGAGTGATGTGGATCCTGAGTTGTACAACCAAACGCTTGCTACGTATCCATCGATTATACAGAAGGATACTTTGAAAAATAACATCTTATATGCTTGGTCACGTAAGCCGGAGGACGTGCTATTTACAGACGGTACGATTGATAAAGTACTGGAGGTTGCGACAGACCTTGCGAAAGTATATGGAAATGCGAATGACATACCACTTGTTTCTCCTTCAGATCAGCGGAATAAAGTGGCTCGTTTAGCAGTAGCACTTGCAGCACTTACACATTCAGTTGATGAATCAGGTGAAAGAATTCAAGTTTGGCCGGGACACGTTGAGTTTATTGGGGAGTATTTAAAAGCTTTATACAATGCTCCAGGTTGCGGCTTAAATTACTATGCTCGTTTAGCAATAAAAGAGGAAGAAATGACAGAAGAAAGATACCAGAAGTTTACGGCGGATCTTAAGAAAATCGATACGTTAACAGGCGAAATGAAATTCTATGAGTTTATCAAATTGTTCGCTCAGCAGAAGTATTTACGACTTGGTGATGTTGAGGCAATGCTGTCTATCGATAAAGAAGAAGCGAAAGCAATCGTAAATCAATTAGCGAAAATGAGGATGATTCTTTTAACAAGCGGTGGTTATCGAAAAACACCACGCTTTAATGCCTACATTGCGTATTGCATGAAGAAAGGACTCTTTGATCACATACAGGATGAGTACTACTAATTATATGGACAAGCACTACAAATATGACTGGAAGTGAAAATATGAAACTCGGAAGTTTATTTGGAAGACCTAAAACATTAGCAAGTAGTAAAAAGCAGGTACCGGTAAAGGAATCGAAGTTAGCGGTAGAAATGGAAAAAAAGAAGAAGCCGGGACAATTCGATATTGTTTGGCCAAAAGTAGAATCACAACAAGTGAAAGACTATCAGGCTATTCTTACAGTTTCAGATTTAAAGAAATATCTTGAGCGTTGTGTACAAACAGGTAAAGCAGGATTTGACTGGGAGACTGTAGCAAGTGAAGAAATTAGGACGCATTATAAAAAGGCTTTTGAAGATATAGAAGAAGCATGTGCTACAGGTATTATCGATGATAAAGAAGCGGAGAGCCGAAGTGAGAGCTTACAAAAAGCATATTTAAAAACACCCTTGGATCCGTGGAAAGGTGAAATTTGTACGGTATCGCTGTCAGCGGCGGCACACGAGTCAAGAGTTGTTCCAATATCACATAAAGTTGGTCAAGTATTTGAACCAAGTATGGATAGGGGTGAAGCTAGGAAATTGGTTCTAGATTTGCTTGATGAATACCTATTTAAAAATGAAAAGGTATTAAAGATTGCGGTCAATTTGTCTTTTGAAACGAAATATGCAGCGAAGTACGGTAAATACATTTTAGGAAAAGTAGCAGATCCATTGATTATGTGGGTACGGTGTTTACAAATCGCAGCACCTCAAAAGATTAATAACCCGAAAAAACCTACAAGCGGATGGGGTTTAAAACCAGCTACGAAACACATTTTTGGTGTAACAATGAACGACTTTGCAGCTCTTTTAAAGAAATACAAAGTGGATTTCTTTGATGAAATTGATGCTAGTAAAGGTGAAGGACTGCTTTACTCAGCAGAAGATGCGGATTACGCACTGCAGCATTACGAATATTGGTCTCAAATTGCAGCTCAAATTCCGCGATATGAGGACTGGCTCCATAAGATTGAAATGCCATTCACACGTGTTATTGGCCTTATGGAATATTGGGGAATGAATTGGGATCCAAACCTTGCAACGCAAAAGAAACAAGAAGCGGAAATTATGCAAGAGCAAGCGGCTGAACGTATTAAACAAATCGCGAAAGAAACGTTCAATATTGATATAAATACCGGTAAATCAGGTAAGACAAACGAAGTGAAAAGTTTAATGTTTGATTACTTAAAAATACCGGTAGCAAAGTATGGAAAAACAGGTGCGAGTCTTGATCAAGAGGCACTTATCGATATGGCATTTATGCTTGAGAATAAGTTAAACGATATCGATGAAGAAAAGTACCTCAGCATTTCGTTGCCTGAAAATTGGGAAAGTATTGATCCTGACAAGGACCCTACCTTAGATAAGTTAGAGCGTGGAGCGATTCGTATCGCAAAACGTGAACCACATCCTTATAAGGAACAAGCGTTGGAGGTTATCGATCAGCTGAAGAAAATCCAAAAATACACGACATTACTTTCTTCGCACATCATAGGACGTGAAAAGTACTTGAACTTTATGAGTGGACGGATTCATGCAGGGTACAGTCCATTCACAGAAACAGGACGCTTAAACAGCTTTAATCCGAACGGACAAAACGTACCGAGACCAGATAATGATGAGTTTAAGATAAGAAACTTCTTTGTACCTAAACCAGGAAAGATATTATTCTTCATTGACTTCTCAGGGTTCGAGCTTCGCTTAATGGCATGGAAATCAGGCGATGAGGTCATGATTGAGTTATTTAACACAGGTGGCGATATGCACCGTAGAACCGCATCTGTAATGACTGGAAAGTCTGAGGCTGAAATTGTAAAGAAAGAACGTACAGATGCCAAGGCGGGCAACTTCGGTATTTCTTATGGCGGTACGGAACACGCTTTACAGTTTACATTTAAAACGAAGTACATGATTCGTAAAACATTAGATGAATGTGCGCAGATTGTAAATGCTGTTAAAACAGCGTACAAACGCATACCAGAGTATCAACGCAAGATTGTTTTAGAAGCACGGGAGCAAGGCTATGTACAAACGATTTATGGATATATGAGATTACTACCTGGCATTAACAGCGCGAATAGAAGAGATCGTGGCTCAGCTGAAAGACAAGCAGCGAATACACCAGTGCAAGGTAGTGCGGCTGACATTATGAAGAAAGTACAAAATGAAATTTATGAATCTATTGGTAAACAAGAAGGTGTACTTGCTCATGGTAGTGCCGATATGATTGCACAAATTCACGATGAAATCATTTTTGAAATAGATGATGATCCGGAAATTGTAGTTGCAGTAGAAAAACAAATTAAACAAGTTATGGAGCAACCTCCAGTACCAGGATTTCCAGTTCCGATTGAGGCAGAAGGAAGTGTAGGTTATCGATGGGGCGAGAAAATGAGTGTTGAGTCCTGGCTTAAACAAAGGGAGGAATAGCATGTGGGAAGAGGAGAGGGACCGCGTAAATCGTTATTTACAAAGCGTCATGCAACAGCATTACCACGTGTAAAGCCAGCAAAAATTGTGGGAAGCATTGCTGGAGAACCGTACAACATGGTTTGGGTAGTAAGTTCATTAAGAAAAGATAAAAAGACTGGTGTGTTAGACCCAGTACCACAAGATCCATACGCAGAATTTTTATTTAGTAGTTGCTTTAAAAAATGGGGGGAAGACGATGAACGCCTTGAACCGTCAACAACGCCGGGCAAGTGAACGTGAGAGAAAGAGAACAAGGGAGCGGCAAAGTTTTCACAGGGGTGAAGTGCAGCAAGTATCCCTTTTATCGTATAAAGATGGCCGAACATTAGCCTTACGTGCAGTAAAAGATGTGTTAGGTTTGGGTCCAGTACGTTTGGATCGTGTACAGAAACGTTTGGAAGAACTAGAAAACGAGAATTTCAATGAACTATTTTTAGAGCATTTAAGAAAATAAAAAGCTGTAGGAAGGATGTGCGATTGTGGGTGGTAGACAGCAAGGGAAGGGGTACGAAAATCGGAAAAGCGATCGGAAATTAGAAAAACTAAAACGTGAAATGGTTAAGCAAAAAAAGAAAATAGCAAAAGGTGAGACACGAAAGGCGGTAGTGTACTTGAATAATTCGGAGCAACAGTTAAAAGATGTGATGCAAGAAAATCATGATTTGCAGTTAGAAGTTGATTTATACAAATCACAAGTGAAAGTGAAAGACAATTACGCAAAACGTGTATTGAAAGAAAATAACGAATTACGGGAACAGATTAAAAATTTACGTAAAAAGTCTATTTCGTTATTTGTTTCTTATATGGTGGTAACGGTCATTGTTAGTTTTCTAATTGCTAGATAAGAAGGGAGCGATTGAGATGTCTGTAGTGAAAGACAACGAGTTTTGGAAAGAAGTGTATTACTACATGGAAAAGCATAATTGCTATAAGGATGAGGCTGTAAAGGTCATGGAGGCTCAGTTCAATAGTAAGAACGAGAAAAGAGTGAGAATTATTGAAGCCGTAAAAGAAAAGTTGATTTGTGCGGGAATACCTGAAAAGGACTCTTTAAAATTCGCAGAAACTGCACCCTTTGTTAATTCCTTAACTGGTGCCAGTGTAGAAAGAATGGTGAGAAGTTTTATAGATTTGTTTAAAAAAGGGGAGCGTGCAAAATAATGAACATCATTCATTTATTCCAGCTTCAAAAAGACCTGGATAACAAGATTGTGGAAAAACGTAGTTTGCAAAACGTGTCTTTGTTTCAAGAAAAGAAATTATCATTTCGTGACGAGTTAAGTGAGTTACTTCATGTGTGGCGTGGTCATAAGTTTTGGAGTGAAAATAACAAGCCGATTACAAAAGGTGTACGTAACAAGGGGCAAATGATGGAAGAAGATAAGGAGTACTACAATCCGTTATTAGACGAATTTGTTGATGCACTTCACTTTGCTTTATCGATTGGATTAGAACGTGAATGGAATAAATATATCGATGCCTTTGTAGTACGTAATAGCAAAGGAAATACAAAAACAGAAATTATCGATGTGTTTAACGATTTATATGAAAACAAATTATGGACTGCCGCACACTACATGACCTTGATGAATGACTTGGCGTACTTAGGTGCAGCGCTTGGATTTTCGGCTATTGAAATTTACAACGCATATATCGAAAAAAATAAAATCAATCATGATCGTTAGGCATCCGGGTACTAAAAGGAGGCGAAATGGTGGGGAAAGTTATTCTTTGGACAAAAGAAGAGGTAGCGTATCTCGAGGATTCCTGGGGGACATATAGCATTAAAAGTATTGCAAAGAAGTTAGATCGCACTGTAAATGCCATAAAACTAAAAGCGAATCGTATAGGGTTAAGTGATCCCCGCCTACACTTCAATGGGCTTACAGTGCTCCAACTAGCAGATGTATTACAAGTAAGTTATAAAACAATTGAATCGTGGTATGAAAGATTTGCATTTCCTGTAAGATTAAAGCTATTTGCAAAAACTCAAAAAATAAAGGTTGTTTACTATAAGGATTTTTGGAACTGGTTAAAACGGCATAAGCAGGTAGTTGATTTTTCAAAGGTTGAATATGGGATTTTAGGACCTGAACCAGAATGGATGAAAGACAAACGTGATGCGGATGTGTATAGAAGGAAAAAAGAGAGAGATCCTTGGACCAAACAAGATGAATTATTACTAAGAAGTATGGTTAAAGCGAATTGTTATACGTATTTGTATATCGCGAAACGACTCCAGCGAACAGAAAGTGCAATAAAGAAAAAACTGGAGGAGCTTGGGATCTTAGAGAGACCTGTAGAAAGTCAAGAATCTTATACAGAAAATGAAATACGAATTAGTTTAGACCTATTTGAAAAAGGTTATACGGTAGATGCAATTGCAGAAAGGTTTGGGAAAAGTGCGTTAACACTTGTTGGTTACTTAGAAAGTAAAGGGTATCGATTCAGAGCGAAAATGGTGATAAAGCCTGAGAACCCCGTGTTTTAGATTTCAATTAAAAAAGGCTAGGATTTCTCCTAGCAAAAGAGTTATGTCGTACAAAAAGGTACTTGTGCGCAAATCAGGTGTTTGCAAATTCATTATATAACGTTTCTGAGGTGGACAGGCTGAATCATAGCGATCTTTACGTAAACTTTACACAGGATTGAAGAGTTTGATAGAAATCAAATTTGAATTTTGTATAAAAATTAAGGAAGCCTATACTTCAATATAGTATAGGCCGAGAGACTAAAATTAATCTGTTATTAATTTCGAATAGATATTTAAATCGATAAGCTTCCCAGCTGAGATTTCGCTTTTTCTTAGAGTCCCTTCAAAAGTGAATTGTAATTTTTGTAATACTTTTATGGAGTTCACATTTTCTGGTTCAACTTTTGCTTCGACACGATTTAGTTTCAAATGTGTAAAAGCGTAATCTAATAGAGCAGAAATCGCTTCAGGGGCATAACCTTTGCCCCAAAATGCTTTCGAAACATCATAGCCAATCTCAGTCTTTAAATTTTCGAAATCTAAGGAATTATAACCGCATGAACCGATGATTTGATTAGATTCTTTTTCAATAATAGTAAAACGCATAGCTTTATTATTTTGAGTCAGTTCATTGAGAAAATGAATCATATCTTTCGCTTGGTTTTCATCAGTGAAATTACTTATATTCATGAATTTTGTAACGTCAGGATCAGACCATATTCTAAATAAGCTTAATGAATCTGATTCTTTCATTTGTCTTAAATGCAATCTTTGTGTGTGTAGTTCTGTAATCAATACTTTTACCTCCATTATGTTGTTGTGATAGGTAGATTAAAAATATTGATATCTGCGCATAATTCAGTCCCTTCTGGATTAGTTAACTCTTATTATACAAAAAATTACTAAATTGAACAAAAGCGTTATTTTAATCGAAAAGGGGAATGAGAAATGAAACCTGCATTTGAAATGATAAAGAATGAATACGGTGGGGTTGAAATGACTTATACAACGAGTGGAGGTAAGCAATCTTCTACTTACTTCCCTGGCCCTCCAGAAGATATAGATCATGTTTGTTTGGACTACATGAAAGGTCGCTTTGCAAACGTTAGAACGTTGAAGCAAGTGGATTTTATAAAACGCAAATATAAAGAAGCTTATCAAACAGTATTCGGTGCTATGGATGAATTAAAAGTAGGTGACAAGGTAGTGATGCACACTTGCTTAGAAGCGAAGCGTTATGAGGGAAAAGTTTGGACTTGTAGAACAGAGCAATTTAAAGCAAGTAGTGGTTCACAAGTGGTGTTTTTAGAAGGATTTAGTGGTTACTTCTCAGTTAAGTATTTGCAGCGTATAAGTTTGTTAGAAAACTAAACAAAATAGTTATTTGACGGAGATAAAGAATGAAAATAAATAGAACCTGTTATAAACAGGTTCTAATCAGAACTATAGGCTCAATTACAGGAACTACAGATCTACTGGGGGGTAGTGTAATTCCTGATTAATATTAAGATATGTTAAAAAATTTTAAATATGATTATTATGGTGAGTAAATAAAAGAACCCGTTTGTTATAAACGGATTCTTCCCTTAAGGTGTGCAAGGAATACAAGGTAACTGGCCTAGGGAAACCTGTAGAATTCCTTGTGATTGTAATGTATGCAAAAGAATCAATAAGGTTAATGAAAATTAAACAAATCTTTATAAGAATAGAAAAGAGCACCATTAGGGCGTATGGCGCTCTTTGACAAAGAACTATATTGTGTATTTTTTATAGTCTGTATAAGTATATGGAAGTTGAAAATAAAGAGTGAATCAAATTTTAATAAAATCTTTATTTAATTAAAAAGAGCGCTAATCGAGAGTGCGCTCCTTATGCCTCATTATAACGACAGTGACGAACTCACATTAAATAGAAAGGCACTATTATTGTATGCGGAAGTATAGGATTAGTGAATGGATTTAGATAAAATCGTTATTTTAATCGAAAAAATATACAAAAAAAGAGCACCTTGTATAGGCACCCCTTAGTAAATGTCACAAGATAATCACTACATACTTATTTAACTGTAATATTTATCGCAAGAGTTGTTTTCGCTATTACAGCAAATACAGAATGTTTTTTCAACGAATATACTAACACCACCATTTTCGTTAGTTGCATTTGTGAAAATAAGACTTTCAAAATCTTCTACTTGAAATATTCTAGTATCAAGCGCCTTTAGAGTAACAGTAATTGGTCTAGAAGATTTTCTTGTCACAATTGTAACTGTAACAGGAGGGAGACCACCAATAACAAAAAATTGAAGTAATGTTTTATTATGATTATTGGTTAAATCTTCAAAAGCTGTAATTGTTGAGTTAGGCGGAACGAAAATATCAAGTAGTATATTTCCATTTAAATTAACTCCAGTACCTGATATCGTGTGTGTTGCAATGGAGCAGGTAGCTTTTTGTTGGTGAGAATCCGATTGTTTTTTGTAACATTTTTTACCATGATTGTAAAAGTAATCAGCCAAATTTATCTTACTCTCCTTTTTCGAAGTATCAATATATTCTATTTATCAAAAAGGAAAAGTGCTTGTACAAAAGTATAAAATCCGCTCTATAAAACTGAATAAAAACGCTATTTGGTATGTAAATATAAGAGCACTTAGAAAAGTGCCCTTCTGTAACGACTATCCACTCTAAAAAGAAATGATGCAATATATCATATGAAATTATGTGAATTTAGTTGTGTGTATTTTGTATAAAAATTTCATTTTGTAGAAAAAAGGGGAAGTCAAATACTATGAAACCCATAAAAGCGAAATGTGAAGCATGTGAGCACGTGTTTCGTGTTCACATGCTCACAGCACGATTACCGAACCGTGTGGACAAGCACTATTTCATTTGTCCAAGCTGTAAAACAGAATTTGTAAGTTATTATTCGAACCGTGAAATGAGACAGCTGCAGAAAGGAATTTCGAAATTATACAACGGTTTCCGTAAATGTTATACAAAGGACCAGGCAAAAGTGATTCAGGCAAAAATCGATAAAAAAGATTTAGAGTTTAAGTGGCTATCAGATAAATTACGAACGGAAATTGAAAATAATTTACCAAATTAAAGGGGGATGAAGTTATATGGATATACCTAAACAATTGATGATTGGTAGTGTACCGTACGATGTGGAAGTCGTAAAAGGATGGCTTGAAGAAAGAGAAAACGGAGAAGTAAGAATTGCAGAAGTAACGTATCACGAACAACAAATCAAGATTTCGGACAATGTAGCGAAGCATGAAGGGCAAATGAAAAACGTACTTCATGAAGCGATTCACGCAATGCTTTATGAATACGGACTCGATCGTTTAAATAAAGAAGCAAACGTAAATGCATTAACTACAGTCTTTTTCGACTTTATTAAAAATAACATTCGTGGTGGTATCTCCAGTTTTGTAGGGTATCAGTATTTATTACTTAAACGTCCAGAAAAAACGAATATAGAATTTTATGATTCTGATGCGGATCCTGCCACTCTAAGATTAAAAAAAGAAACAGATGAACTTTCATTTATAAATACAGCGGCGGAACTTGTACAAACTATTAATCAACACCCACCAGAAGTGGATGTTTCAGTATTAGGAACTGCGATGGCAAAAACGGAGATTCATAACGCAGTAGACGATATTACGCGTGAACAGCTTCATGAATGGACTGTCAAAACGGCTCCTGAAAAGCCGACTCGTAAACTTCCAATCGTAGACGTAAATCGTAGCTCGTTTCCTGTTGAAGAGATAGCAAAGATCACGAAAAAAGAAGAAGAAGCTGATCCGATTCATTGGAAAACAGGTATTAAGTATGACGAAGAAGGCAATCCGAGATATCGTACACGCTATGAGTGCCGCATGTGTGGAAATCGTGGGAATCAATACGAGTACAAAGAGAACAAATTCACGAAATGTCATAAATGTAATGCGAAACTCAAGATAGTACAGGCAACGAAAAATGGATTCCCTGAACGCGATGCATTCGGTAATTTTTACGTAGCTAATGATGAATACAGCGTTATTTTGGATGGTGAGTAAAGATGAAGAATATACCTACAAAAAACATAAGTGAAGAACTGGAGACACGTGAGGGTGTCACAACAGTACAAGTAAGCCCCCATGAAAAGATTGAAGTAGCCGGTATTACGGTTGAGGGTCCGGCTGTAATTCTAATTAATAAAGACTAGGAGTGACTGGATGGAACTTATATATGAATATCCGATTTGGACAACGTGGTTCATCTGTGTAATATTCTTTGGTTTAGCTAGCGTTATAGAAACGATTAAGAAGTAAAGAAAAGGAGCTGAAGAGAAATGAAGGAAAAAGATTTAAACATTTCAGAAGTACGAGGTGCGAAAAAGAACATTTCAGACTTACAAGTTTATGGTGATGTAGATATGTTCGCTTTACTTTGCAAAGCGAGTTCTCAAGAACAAGGTTGGATGAAATCAACTAAGGTTTGTAACGTAAAAGGCGGTTGCGTGATGCAGGTGACAACGCAGCAGAAGAATCCTGATGGTAGTTATGCGGTAGCTGAGGCTTTAACGTATGTGCCAGGTGTTCATATTGATACAGAAAGTGAACCGCGAAAGATGGTTCCAATCCCTGCGGAAAAATATGAAGTTAACACTCTTGTAGAACTAGGGGAACGACGTCTTCAATCTAGTTGGATAAAAGGAGCTGAAGAGAAATGAAATCAACAGGTATCATTCGTAACATTGATCCATTAGGACGTATTGTGGTTCCGATGGAATTACGCCGTACATTAGGTATCCAGGTAAAGGATCCTATGGAGATTTTCGTAGATGGTGAATCTATTATTCTACAAAAATATAATCCTAATAACTCTTGCCAAATTACAGGCGAGGTTTCAGAAGAAAATATTGAACTAGCTGGCGGTAAACTCGTGCTAAGTCCTGAAGGGGTTGATCAGGTATTAGCGGAACTCGAAGCACGTTTGAAGGGGCGATAAAATGAGCGAACCTAATAAGCAATATACAAATATCGAACTGGAAATGATTTTGGACAATTTTGTCAAGGCGTTACCAATGCAAATACGAATGCAGCGCGAGATGTCTAAATTACTTAAAGCACGTTTTGACGCACTTGTTTCAGAAGGTTTTACTGAACAACAAGCACTAGAAATTGTAAAGTCACGAGGTATAGAGTGAAAGGTTCGGAAGCAATTTTACGAGCGATGCACCAGGTTGGAGGAGAAATCCCGGCTACGCAGTTTGATACGTGGCTGGGACAACTCTCTCAGTTAGGTCTACTGGAGCAAGTCACGAAAGATGATAAACATGTTTATTATTATCGGCTTACAGATAACGCAAGACAGTTTTTAGCAAAGAAGGGTATTATTTAAATACCAGATACCGCTAATGATGGGGCTACGTCCTCAAAAAATGCAGTTGCTAATTCTTTTGTACTAGCAAATCTATATACAGTTTCGAAGTGAGTTCCTTTTCTGAAGAATTCTTCAAATAAAGGGTTGGTAAAACTTCCATCATCTAATCTACTAGTGAAAATATAATAAATTAGTCTTGTTAGTGCGTATGTTTCATGGCACATTTCGTAATTTTTAAACCCTGTAAGTCCTAGATGTGGATCATTAAGCGAGCCTTTTAGTTCTGTGCCAAAACGCGTAAGTTTACTACCTGGAATTTTTACGAGACCGAAGTCTGAAACTTTTATCATTTTTGAACCATCAAGATGTTTTATTAGTATATTTTTCGGTGAAATATCTCTGTGCAGAATCTCTTTACTATGTATGTATTGAAATGCGTTACAAATTTGACGGACAAACATAAGTTTTTCATTTATAAATTTATGGTCAGAATGCTGTTCAACATAATCTTCTAGAGTTTCATCTACACATTCCATGATGTAATAATTTTGTTCTTTATTTAATGAGTAAACATCAAGAATAAAAGGATGATTTAAATTTTTCATCACATCAAATTCCCTATAAAAGCGCTCTTTTTCATCTTCTGTTAAGTCATCAAGTGCTTGTTTATACGCGAATTCATGGTCATAAAGAGGGTCTAGGTATTTATACACAGTCGCGTATGAGCCTCCACCAATTTCTTCAGCAGGGAATGTGAAAATACTGGTAGATCTCACGGCTGTTATTCCTGATTTTAATGTAAAAATAGGATTAATTTCTTCTAACTTCGCAGGGATAAAAGCATTTGGTAATGGGCTGCCGCCGCTAGTTCTTAGAAATGTTTTACAGTAACCGAGATATTGGCTATAGTTAGAATTCAATTCAAAAGCAAATGGAGTATCAATTGTATGATCTTGCAAAGTATTTATATCTGTTATCAACTTGTATAACATTCGGCTTTCATCAGCATTATAATGTCCGGATTGCGATTTAGTGTTGAGGTAGTTAAGTAAACCGTTAAAACTTTCATGAAAAAAAGCAAAGAGTTTATCTAAAGGGGCAGGCATACCCTCATAAAATTTTAAGAATCTTTTATTTAGATTACTGCCATAAATATTTTGATAATGCTCCAATTGTTCTTCTAGGTAGTTAACTAAGTATTCTTCGTTTGTTGTAGTCATACATGAAACCTCCTGCTAATGCGTATTTATATAATCATAACAAAAAATGCATATTTTGGTTATATAAATTTAAAGATTTGGCAAGGTGGTTAAGAGCTGTGTTTTTTAAATGAATACAACAGAGGGAGGAAGCTGTATGGAAAAGGAGTAAGGAACATGACGTCCGAAGAAATCCGTAACTTACAAATCGATGGAGTAGATGTTCCGTTTTACGATGGATATGTGACGATACAAGAAGGAGTTGTTACGGGTAAGCTCACCTGGAGTCTCCATGTTGTGGATTATGGGGTAAGTGAATTTGTGGCCACGAACCAGTTACGTGATGTGAATATCGAGACAGAGCAGGGCAATGTATATGCTGGAGAAGGATTGATTGCGAAAGTGACTGAGGAACGGTTTCTCTTAGCTGGAAAGTCGGTGCTACGTGGTTATGAGACAACAGCGACGTGGCACGTGTTTCAAGATTCGGAGATTCACAGCTGATTACACGAAAATAAAAATATATAAAAGAAAAGTTTTTAGGAGGGGGTCTAATACACTACAGTACTCAAAAAAGAAAAAGACAATAAAAAAGAACCCCCCTTAAAAAAATATACCTTATATA
>NZ_BOQD01000177.1 GCF_018332515.1 Bacillus hominis
TATAATAAATATATTAAGAAGAGAGATTTAAAGTTTCGTATAAGACAAGAAACTTTACCTTTTCTATTTGAAGATGAGGAAGCAGATTTATATTGTACATCACAATTTTCTTTAAAATGTCTTGCGGAAGATATTAAATATGAACCGCTTATTCAAGCTGCTAATCATGAAGATTTTCCAAATCTTTATCCTCGTTTTGGACGCAAAAAAGAGGTTTCTTATCCAGACGTATTTCTCATTAATGCAACGAAAGATATTGTCATGTTTATGTATGATGATAGAGGATGTGAAGTCATTGCGAAGAATAAAGAAATGATACGGGATTTATATGAGAAGTATAAAGAGTGGATTCCAGGTTATGAACGAGAAAATATAGATAGCTTATTTAAATGACAGTAGGGGAAGTGAAGTGTGTAATGAAAAGGATAGCAATTGTATCCGCATGGGAACCAGAACTTACGTATTTGCATCAACATTATCCAAGTGAGCGTGTAGAAAAAAGAGCAGCTTGGGAATTTCATTTTCATTCTATTAATGAATTAGAAGTTATTTCAGTCGTAACTGGTGTCGGTAAAGTAAGTTGTGCTAGTTGTGTACAACTATTAATAAGTGAATTCCAGCCAGACCAGTTATTTATGACAGGAATTTGCGGGAGTTTATCAGATAAAGTGAAAAATGGACACATCGTTGTAGCTCTTAATACTTTGCAGCATGATGTTACAGCGGCTGGTTCAGGAGAAGATAGTTTTGATCTATATGATGGTAGAACAGCACCTATTGAAACAACTAAATCGCTCGTAAAACGGATGAAGAAATTGCGTTCATACGATCCTGTTCATTTTGGTACCTTTTTATCAGGAGATCAGCGTATTCGAAGTTTAGAAATGAGATATTTACTGCATACTGTTTACGGTGCTTTAGCCGTTGATCAAGAAGTGGCAGCATTCGCTTATGTATGTCATATAAATAAAAAACCATTTCTATGTTTAAAAGCTGCCTCAGATCAAGCGGATGACAAAACGAAAGAAGAACAAAAGGTTTTTAAAATGTTAGCATGCGAAAGAGCATGTGAGCATTTAATTGCTTTTTTACGTGTTTATGAGATTACTGTAGCAAACAATAGATAGTTAGAGGGTTGTCCGATCATTTTAAATTAAGAGGTGAAATAATATTGCATACATATTATGGTGAACTTTGCACAAAAATATATGAAAGTGATAAATCAATGGCGGCCGGAAAAGAATTGGATTTTTATCTTTCTTTTGCAAAAGATAAAAATATAAAAGTGTTAGAACCAATGTGTGGAAATGGTAGAGTGCTAATTCCATTTATGCAAAATGGTGTGGACATAGAGGGATTCGATCTTTCAGAAGACATGCTTAAAATGTGTAAAGAGAAAGCAGAACAACTCAATTTGAAACCCGTTGTATCTCAAGAAAGAATTGAAAAATTCCATGGTAATAAAAAATATGATCTTATTATGATACCTATTGGATCATTTTCACTTTTACCAAATAATTTAGTAGACATTAGTCTTCAAAATATGAAATATAACTTGAAGAAAAATGGTAAATTACTGCTTACAGTTGTACAAGCTGGAAGTGAGACAAAACAAATTCTAGATTGGATAGAGACAAATAGAAAAGAAATTAACAATGAATTAATTGTTGAGTATAGAAAAGTATCATATGATGAGGTGCAAAAACTTTT
>NZ_BOQD01000178.1 GCF_018332515.1 Bacillus hominis
AATAATTTCTTGTTCATCAAGTAAGAACTTCAAGCTTGATAAAGAGATTGTTTGGAAATTCTCTTTCGACATACGTTTTCGATAATGCGTAGGTGTTTCTCCAATCATTTTTTTAAATATGCGGCTAAAGACTACTAAACTACGAAAGCCCACCTGATAAGAAATGTTTTCTACCGATTCATCTGTCATTGAAAGTAAATACGTTGCGTAATTAATGCGCATCCTTAAAATCCATTCCTTCATGCCCATCCCGAAATGATTGTGAAAGACCCGTGAAAGATGGCTTCGATTGACCGCAAGATGATCTGCCACATCCCTTACTGTAATCTCCTCTAGATAGTGCTCTCCAATATATGTCATCGCTTCAATCGCGAGTCGTGAAGACTTTTGTTTTACTCCTTTTGAGAATTCACCACCATCTGTAAGTAATAATCTTAAAAACCGATAAGTCAACTCATTCAACTTTAATTCATCTTCTAATGTATCGTTGGAGCAATTCATACACTCCAAGATAATATCCGAATATTGCTGAATATTAGTTGAAGTAACAGAGTGGTTATCTTCTTTAAAACTCGAATAATGAATAATTTTGTCTGCTACCTTCCCACCAAATGACAGCCACGCATACAACCATGGTTCTTCTGCATCCGAGCGATAAAAAGTCGATTCCCCTGGGCGAATGAGAAAAATATTTCCTTTCTTTAATGAATATTTTTCATCTTTTACATAGTACATTCCTTTTCCATCCAACACGACATGAATAATGTAGCTGTTACGTACAGCTGGTCCAAAAGCATGAAAAGGCAATGTTTTTGAAAAACCACAAAATTCAAAATAAAGCTCACTTGAGAAGTGACGCTGTTCTTTTTTAAAAAAGAGTGCTTGTTCCATGGGCTTCTCTCCTCTTCGTGATTGCTATAACCTAATCTGCCTTTTGAAGGAAAAAATGCAACAAAAGGTTAAATCAATGTCACAAAATGATATAAAATAAAAAACGCTTTCTTGTTAAACTATACTTAAAAAAGAAAACCATAGGAAGGAGATTCATGTAGTTCGTTAGTTTTTTATGTTTAACTTTGTAAACGCTTTTATATCATTATTAAAATTAAATGAAGAGAAAAATTGGCCACATTTGCACGACTTGGTTCATCACTTGGTGCAAATGGGACTACACTAGCAGTTGTACCAATCGTCACTTTCTTGATGACTATTACCGACTCAGTTGAATATGGACAATGGAAAAATGGTACTCGAAACAAAGCTGTGACTTTATCAATTCGTCCATTACTCGATAAAATTGCCGGAGCTTTATCAAACGGAATCGTTGGGTTTGTAGCTGTTGCTGCTGGAATGACTGGCAATGCTACAGCAGCAGACATTACTGCACAGGGTGTTTCAACGTTTCATCTTTATGCATTCTACCTTCCATGAGCACTCATGATTTTTTCTGCCATCATTTTCGCATGGAAGATCACATTAACAGGGAAAAAACATGCTCCAATCGTCAAAGAGCTAGAAGCAAAGCTAAATCATGGCGAGGAAGCAACTGAAGAGTTCAATTCTAGTGCTGCACTTGCTCATTCTAAATAAAGAAGTAGAGGATATCTAAGATGAACATTACAACAAAAGATTTCGGTGCAGGTTATACGATTATCACTATTACCAATCTGAACGGCCTGCAGTTGACTGTTTCAGATTTCGGTGCTCGCATTACGAGTTTAAAGGTACCAACAACGAATGGTCTACGTGAGCTCGTACTTGGTTTTGATACGGCACAGGAATATCTTGAAAAGGATTTATATATTGGTGCCTCAATTGGGCGAGTAGCTGGACGAATTCAAAATGGAACTTTTCAAATTGATGAGAAAATCTATAAAGTACAAATTGATGAGACAACCGGAAACACTTTACATGGCGGTACTCCAGGATTTGAAAGTAAAAAGTGGAAATATCAAGTTATCGATAATAATGATGAAGTCTCAGTGATATTTCACACGGTGAGTCCAGATGGTGAAAATGGTTTTCCTGGGAATCTTGATGTCGAGATACGTTACATAATAAATAATGATAATTTTTGGAAAATAGAGACTAGTGCGACAAGTAACAAAGATACCTTGTTTAATCCAACAAATCACGTTTATTTCAACTTAACTGGTGATGTAACGCAACCTGTAAATGAACACACATTATGGGTGAATAGTGATAGATTTGCACCACTTGATCAGGAAAGTATTCCAATTGGTGAAAAGTTTCCTGTAGAAGGTACTGCGTTTGATTTTCGAAAGCCAGTTAAACTCAAAGAAACCTTCAATAGTACTTTTGCTCAAAAAGAATTAGTGGATGGAATTGATCACCCATTTTTCTTGAATCGACCTGAGCTATTACATAGTTCAGTGAAACTCATTAGCCCGGATGAAGTGGTCAAAATTGAAATAGCCACAAAAGAACCAAGTGTCGTCATCTTTACGGCAAATTTTGGTGAGAATACGCCTCTCATGCATGGCAAGAAACTTGCACACCATGGTGGAATTACCTTTGAAACACAGGTTTCCCCGGGTGCTGAACAGTATTCTGATTTTGGGAATATGGTTCTTAGGGCGGATTCAACTTATGAAACGATGACAGAATTTCATATTATTGCTCCATTACCATAAGTCGGGGTTGAATTAAGTTAGATTGAATTTTTTTCCATAAATGACTATAAAAAACGTGAAAACTCCCGAATCGTAATTGTTGTCGAGACAAACCAAGAGAGAAGTTTTCACTTTGTACGCTAAGTTTATCAAAATGATTTTGCCGTATGATTACGGACTTGGGTTAATTCATTCTTCCACGGCTTCGTTTCGCCGTGAAATTGTGCGTCGTTGTCATGGTCGTGCCTTGTCAGATGTGGCATGGGAATACGACATTACTTATACCACGTTAGAAACATGTATAGAAAAAATTAGATACTGCTATCAGAATTTATTTAAAATACGATGTTGTGTCTAGAAATAATAAGGAACTGTTAGAAGTGATCCAGTGAGTACTGAGATAATTTCCTTACTTAGAATAAATGTAAAAGAGAGGTTTATACTTATGGAAAAGAAACGTGGACTAACTTTAAAATTTGCTGAGGTATTTGGACCTCAAGAAACAACTCAATATTTCTCTCCAGGACGTATCAACTTAATCGGAGAACATACAGACTACAATGGTGGCTATGTGTTCCCCGCTTCTATTACTTATGGAACTTACGGAGTGGCTAAACGTCGTGAGGATGATAGAGTATTAGTTTACTCAACGAACTTTGAAGAACTTGGAGTAATTAGCTTCACGTTGAATGAACTAGATTATGATAAAAATGCCAATTGGGCAAATTATGTAAAAGGAGTTATCTTAACACTGAAAGAAGCAGGTCATAAAATAGACTGTGGTTTTGAGTTATTAGTTGAAGGAACGATTCCAAATGGAGCGGGACTTTCAAGTAGTGCTTCACTTGAATTACTGGTAGGCATAGTATTAGAAGACTTGTTTAACTTGGACGTAACGCGACTTGAATTAGTGAAAATGGGTAAAAAAGTTGAAAATGAATTCATTGGTGTAAATTCTGGTATCATGGATCAATTTTCCATTGGATTTGGCGAGAAAGACAGAGCGATTCTCCTTGATACCAATACGTTAAAGTATGAAATGGTTCCAGTGGTTTTGGACGATTATGCTATTGTAATTATGAATACTAATAAACGTCGTGAACTAGCAGATTCAAAATATAATGAGCGCCGTGCTGAATGTGAAGAAGCACTCGCACGTCTCCAAACGAAGTTAGAGATTCATGCACTTGGAGAACTAAGCGAAGCAGAATTTGATGCAAATCAAAATCTTATTGGAGATGAAGTCCTAATTAAACGCGCGAAGCATGCAGTTTACGAAAATGAACGCACAAAAAAAGCCAAAGCAGCTCTTACTGCAGGTGATTTAGAAGAATTTGGAAAGCTATTGAATGCTTCTCATACATCTTTAAGAGATGATTATGAAGTAACTGGGCTTGAATTAGATACATTGGTGGCCACTGCGCAAAAACAAGAGGGTGTTCTTGGATCCCGTATGACTGGAGCGGGATTTGGGGGATGCGCCATCGCATTAGTAAAAGAAAGTGAAACCCACACTTTTAAAAACAATGTTTATGATGAATATATCAAAGTTGTCGGATATGCGCCTGTCTTTTATGTGGCACACATTGGTAGTGGAACTACAGTGATTGGATGATGAATGAGGTGAAAACGATGAACATATGTCAAGCAATTTATGATTTTACTACACTTGCGATTGAGAATGGAGCTATTGAGGAAAATGACCGAATTTATATGCACAATCAACTATTACGTTTGATTGGCGAATCGGAAATGGGAAAGATTACGAGTGTAGTTGAAACAGACCCACATGTGTTGTTCGATACGCTTATGGATAAAGCGATGGAAAATCATATTATCTCTAAAAACCAAGCTAATCGTGAAATGTTCGAAGCACTTTTAATGAATGTGATTACACCACTTCCATCTAAGGTCAATGCGAATTTTCAGGAGGCATATTGTAAAAGTCCTAAACAGGCAACGGATTATTTCTTTGAACTAAGTAAACGCAATGATTATATAAAGACCCGTGAAATTGCAAGAAATATTCATTATTTAGCAGAATCAAAATATGGTGAGCTTGAGATTACTATTAATTTGTCCAAACCTGAGAAAGATTCAAAAGAGATCTTAGCGGCTAGAAATGCACCGAAGGGCAATTATCCAAAATGTTTACTTTGCATTGAAAATGAAGGGTATTTTGGTCGCTTTAACCATCCAGGTAGAAGCAATCACCGAATCCTTAACATCGAGCTAGATGGAGACGAATGGGGTTTTCAATATTCACCATATGCATACTTTAATGAACACTCCATCGTATTATCTAAGAAGCATCGACCAATGAAAATTTCTCGTGAGGCATTCTCTCGTTTATTTAGTTTTGTAGAAATCATACCACACTATTTCATTGGTTCAAATGCGGATTTACCTATTGTAGGAGGATCTATCTTAAGTCATGATCACTATCAAGCTGGACACCATCACTTTCCAATGGCAAAGGCTAAAGTTCTTAAAACATTTGAACTATTTGACTACCCAAACATTTCTTGTGGTATTGTCAACTGGCCAATGAGTGTGATTCGCCTCTCTTCTTTAAACAAAGAAGAACTAATTAATGCCAGTACCTACATCCATGAAAGTTGGAAGAACTATTCAGATGAATTCTTACAAATTCGTGCGCAATCAAAAGATGGCACAAAACATCATACGATTACACCAATTGTGCGACGTCGCGAAGAAAATTATGAAATTGATCTTGTACTGCGTGATAATAATGTGAGTGAAGAATACCCTGATGGAATTTTTCATCCACATCCAGATGTACAGCATATTAAGAAAGAAAATATCGGGCTTATTGAAGCCATGGGTCTTGCGATTCTCCCTCCACGTTTGATTGAGGAGCTTCATGAAGTTGAGCTGCACTTGTTAGATAAGGAAGCCCATGTTCCTGAAATCCATCAAAAATGGGCAGATGAACTAAAAACCCGGGGTGGCTATACGGAAGAGACCATCCAAAGCTTTCTTCAAACTGAAGTTGCAAAAACATTTGAACGGGTCTTAGAAGATGCTGGTGTCTATAAGATGAATAAAGATGGTAGAGCAGGGTTTGATCGTTTTATCAAAGAATTACAAAGCACAAATCGAGAGGGGATGACGAAATGACAGTTTTAATTTGGTTCTGTTGCAAAGTTTCTTAAGAAGATAAATAAAGACATGTATGGATGGGGAGATATTATGCAGCTACAAAAATCTCCCTTACATTTTAAACATAACATACTAAATTACTAACATATAGTTAATCATTAGATGATGTGATAGAAAATAATAATAGACTTTTATATTAAACATACTATTCGCTTTTTATTATAGTAGAGTTAACAAACGGCTGCCATTTATCTATTTTTCTTTCCTTTAACATGGTTGTGTGATTCATGGTTTGTATCCTCCTTTCATGTATTTGTATGTTTTATATATCGCAGTCTCGTTCTCTTTTCATACAACGAACTAACGCATAGAATCTTTATTAACCAAATAAGAGCGTACGTTCTTTTTGAAGGGGATAATTAAAAAATATTATAATCCGTTATCAATCTAATATTTTGATAGACACGGGTCGCAACTTTCATAAAAAAAGAATTACTATTCTAAAATAGCAATTCTTTTTCCAACCGGTTGAGCGCCACATAACAAGCCCCATACACACCTGCATCATTATGTAATGCTGCTAAAACTATATCCGTCTTTTTTTGATAAATCTCCATTACTGCTTGGTGAAACCTTTCTTGAATTTGTTGCAAGAAAGGTTCCCCTTGTTCAGCAATCCCGCCTCCAATAATAATTAATTCGGGATTGAACATATGGGCAATATTCACTAGTCCAGTAGTGACATATTGTAAAAACTGTTCATATACATCTTTTGCTAACTGCTCTCCTCCATGTATGCGTTCTATAATTTCTTCACCTGTAATGGTGTTTATTTCTATCCCTTGTAATCTGGAAGCTTCTTGATACTGACGAATTAGAGCTGAAGTTGATGCATATCTTTCGTAACATCCTTTCCCGCCGCAACTGCAAGCTTCTCCATTATGGACAATTGTCATATGACCGAGCTCTCCAGCTAGTCCGTTTGCACCTTGGAGCATTTGACCATTTATCATAATACCGCTACCGATCCCTGTTCCAAGCGTAATTAAAACAATATGTTCTTTTCCACTACCTACCCCTTTCCACATTTCACCAATGCAAGCTGAACGAACATCGTTTTCAACAGTTGCGGTATAACCGGTTTCTCTATAAATATAGTCTGTTATGTTCGTGCCACTATACCCCGGAATATTGGCAGAAAATATAACTTCTCCTCGTTCATTGTCAATCAGTCCACATGACGACACCCCAACGGAATGAATCTTATCATTCTTTTCTAATTTACGTATTGTGTCACAAATACGCTGCAGAATTTCGTTTTTTTGATTGTGTGCTGGTGTTTGTATTTTTCCTTTTTCATATATTGTTCCTTGTTCATCAATCATCGCATATTTAATAAATGTTCCCCCAATATCAAAACAAGCGAAGCTTTTCCCCATATTTCTCTCCTTCCTACTTTTATACAATTGTAATTTCGTTATAGAACTTCTCTACAAGTTGAGGTTGTATATAACCTGTTGCTTGCTCTGCTGCATTCGCCATGCCACAAGCAGCAGAAAATCGAAGTGCATCCTTTATCTCATATCCTTTTGCGAGTGCATACGTTATGCCCGCAACCATTGCATCCCCTGAACCAACCGAATTGATAGAAGCTATTTTTGGTAAAATTGCCCTAAACCTCTCATCTTTCGTTATAAGTATCGCTCCTTCTTTTCCAAGTGAAAGAAGCACATACTGTACACCGCCTCGGCATATTTGAGTTGCCGCTACGACCATTTCTTCCTGTGATACGTGCTGTTTTTGAAGAAACTGACAAATTTCTTGCATGTTTGGTTTAATTAAAAATGGCTTTCCTTGTATACCATGAGATAATGTTTCCCCACTTGTATCTAATATAAATTTCTTACCATTTTCAGCAGCTTTTTGCGCCAACTGTTTATAAAATGATTTTGGAATGCCACTTGGTAAGCTTCCCGATGCAACAATAAACTCAAAGTTATCTACAATTTTTTCATATTTTTTTATAAATAGAGCTATTTCATCTTCCGAAATAGCTGGACCTGCTTCTAATATTTCTGTAGCTGAAGCAGAATTCTTTGTTATTAATGCTAAGCAATTGCGAGTTTCTTCTTTAATGGAAACAAACTCGTCTGTAATTGATAGTTCTTTCAACTTTTCTCTTATAAAATCGCCATTTCTACCACCGAGTAGGCCGCTACCTGTAATTTCTATGCCTAATAAGCAAAGTACCCTCGATACATTAATACCTTTGCCACCAGCTGTTTTTTCATATTCTTTCGTGCGATGCACTTCATGTGGCTTTAATTCATCTAACTCATATCGCATATCAACAGATGGATTCAACGTAATCGTTGCAATCATAAGAATAGCTCCTTATACACGATTCAAACTTTTACACATCTTTATTTTATCTGCAACGACTCTTTTCATCTCCACAATAGCATCTGCAAAGTATTTTCGCGGATCGTTTTCTTCTGGATGCGTTTCTAGGTAATTACGTAGTGCCGTTACAAATGCGATTTTTAATTCTGTTGCGATATTCACTTTACAAATGCCCAATCTGATTGTTTCTTGCACTAAACTATCAGATAATCCAGATGCTCCATGAAGTACAAGTGGAATATCAACTTGCTTTTGAATATCTGCTAATCTTTGTAAATCTAACTTTGGTTCTCCTTTATATAAACCATGCGCTGTTCCGATTGCAACTGCTAATGAGTCAATATTCGTGCGCTCTACAAATTCTTTTGCTTGATACGGATCTGTATAGATTGAGTTTTCTACTACTATATTTTCTTCTATTCCTGATAATTGACCTAATTCCGCTTCTACTGTTGCTCCGTATTGTTTTACGTACGAAACAACTTCCTGAACAATCTGAATATTCTCTTCAAACGGATAATGTGATGCATCAATCATAACAGAGCGAACTCCTAAATCAATACAACTTTTAATATCTTCTATATCTTCATGATGATCCAAATGTAGACTAATTGGTACATCATATCGCGTTCTTGCCGCTTCAATCATATTCACAAGAATTTCTTTTCCCATATACTTTATCGTACCTGGTGTTGCCGCGATAATAACAGGTGATCGTAATTCTACCGCGGTTTCAACTACCGCTTTTAAAGTTTCTAAGTTATGAATATTAAAAGCAGGAACCGCGTATCCACATTCTTGTGCATTTCTTAATATAAATTGAGTTGAAACAAGCATATTCTCAAACCCTTTCCATTTTCTTTTTATATTTCATTTCTCCTCTAACAACTGTTCCGATAAGCTCTAAATCGTCTGTTAATATAAGAAAATCTGCTCTTTTTCCTGGTGCGATGCTCCCAATTTCTTTGTCAGCCCCAATACTTTTGGCAGGGCTAAGCGATCCCATATGAACACTTTCCCATAACGATGCATTTGTCCATTTCTTGATATTCTTCACACCATCAATAAATCGAAGTGTGCTCCCTGCTAAAGATCCTGTTTCTGTTCGAGCAACTCCATCTTTTACATGAACAGCAAATTCTCCTAAATGATATATGCCATCTCCTAATAAGCCCGCTCGCATGCAATCACTAACTAAACAGGTTTTATCGTATCCTTTACATTTATACAAAATATTCACTGCACTTGGATGTACATGATGTCCGTCTGCAATGATTTCACTGTACACATGGTCAGTAGAAAGTGCGGATCCAACAACGCCAGGTTCACGATGATGTAGCCCCTTCATTCCATTAAACGTGTGCACAAAGATTGTCGCTCCTGCTCGAATTGCTTCCTGGCATACTTCATAGTTCGCATCTGTATGACCAATTGCCACGCGAATATTATTTTTTACCGCTTGCTGTATAAAGGGGATGGCACCTTCTCTTTCTGGTGCCATTGCAATTTTTCTAACTGTTCCTTCTGATTCAGCAATCCACTCTTCTAGCAACTCAATCGTTGGGTTAATAAAATATTTTGGATTTTGCGCACCTTTATAGGCTTCAGTAAAACAAGGTCCTTCCAGAAAAGCTCCAATAATAGTTGCTCCTGCAACTCCCTTTCTTTTTGCATGAGCTATATTTTGTAAAGCCTTTGTCGTATTTTCTAAAGAATCAGTTAATGTTGTAGGCAAAAAACTCGTAACACCATTTTCCAATAACTGAATAGAAATATTGTTTAACGATTCATATGTACAATCCATTACATCGTGTCCCGCTAAACCATGAATATGTGTATCAACAAATCCCGGAGCAATAATACTCCCTTCAAAATCCATTACCATTGCTCCGTCTACTATTTCTTCAACATGTTTTAGAAAGTAGCCATTTACAATATGTAAATATCCACTTTCACGTACTCCCTCTTCGAGTAAATACATTGATGCTCTGACGTAATAATTCATACATTTCTATTCCTTTCCTTTATAAGGATGTACGGTTACACCTTGAACGACACGATTTACACTTCCACTCGGGCAAGGATTATCTGGAGTAATGCCTAATGCAATAGATTTATATAATGCTAAAATTTGACCATATAATATATAAATAAACGTAATATATATATCATCCTTCAAATCGTTTCCGTCATTGCATAAAAATGTATTGCAATACTGCCTTGCTTCCTGGCTATCTTGATGCGCAATGACAATAATATCGTTTCTATCTTTCTCCTGATAAATTTCTCGTAATAAATCAATATCATACTTTTTGGTATATTCATCACTAGATAAAAACAATACAACAGCTGTATCTTCATCTAAAATTGATTTTGGTCCATGTCTAAAACCAAGCGGCGTGTCAAACATAACGGGAATGCGGCCAGCCGTTAACTCTAAAAATTTTAGTGCAGCCTCCCTAGAAAGGCCTTCGAATACGCCTGATCCTAAAAATACAATTTTATGAAATTCTTTTTCTGCAATTTGCTTCATTTCCCGTTCTTGCTTTTCGATTACCTTCTTTCCTAGCTGAACAATATCCGTAATGCTAGATTGTAAAAGAGGGATTTCATTATAGTTACATAATAAAAGTGCTGTTAACATCATAGAGGTAAAACTGCCTGTCATCGCAAACCCTCGATCATTTGCCTCCTTTGGCATATACATTACGAAAGCATTCTCTTTATGTTGAAATTGTTTCGCTAAATTCCCTTCTTCATTACAAGTTAAAATAATATGGTAAACGGAATGAATCATTTGTTCTGCTAGCTCCACTGCCGCTACACTTTCTGGACTATTACCAGAGCGAGCAAACGATACTAAAATTGTTGGGATATTTGGTTGTAAATAATAATAAGGACTTGAAACGATATTTGTTGTTGGAATGCTTTCAATCTGCATTTTCTTTACATCTACTATTCTTTTTATATATGGAACGAGTGTATCTCCAACAAAAGCTGATGTTCCAGCCCCAGTAAAAATAATTCGTACTTGCTCATGCCTTCTTGAAATATGGGAAAAAAACGCTGTAATTTCATGATGATTACTTTGAACATTCGAATATACTTGTTCCCAAAGATCTGGCTGCTGTGCAATCTCTTTCGCGGTAAAACACGCTCCATATGTTTCTCTTATTTTTTCATTTGCATGTAATAACATGTGCAAACCCCCTTAACATAATTTCATATCTTATAACGTCATCATTACCAGTTGAATTACAATAAGT
>NZ_BOQD01000179.1 GCF_018332515.1 Bacillus hominis
TTTTTTATTTTAGTAATATCTATGTACGATTGTTATTTGAAAACATATATAATCTTACAAAATAATCTTAAATATAACAACACATTCCATAGAATTTCCAAAATTTCAATTGTATCATTTTTTTCATATAATGCAATAAAAAACTATTGAATAACTCAAAAAAGCCAATAAAAACACCTATTGGCTTTGAAAATTATTATATCATACATTATTTTCTAATAATATCCATATTGTTCCTTTTCTTCTCTCTTGTCATTTAGTACAACACCAAGCAGTTTACCAGACGCCTTGTCTAAAATTTGTTTTACTTTTACCATTTTATCTTTTTCTGTTTGTTCACTGCGCACGACAAGTATGACTCCATCACATTTGTTCGCAAGTATTTGTGCATCGGTAACCGCAAGAACTGGTGGTGTGTCTATTAAAATAATATCAAACATGTTATATGCTTCTAGTAATACCTCGTCCATTACTCGATTTCCTAACAGTTCTGCTGGGTTTGGTGGTATTGGACCTGACGCCATTAAGTATACATTCTCTATATCTGTCTTTTGAATGCATTGCATTAATTTTGCTTGTCCTAATAATACGTTCGTTAATCCATTAGAATGATGTATTGCAAATAAGTTTTGTATCGTCGGCTTACGTAAGTCAGCCCCAATTACTAAAACTTTCTTTCCTTGTTGACCTAAAACAACCGCTAAGTTTGCAATTGTCGTCGTCTTTCCGTCACCTGGATTTGCTGAAGTGACAATAAGAGATCGAATAGGATTATCTACAGATGTAAATTCAATATTTGTACGAATGTTACGGTATTGCTCTGCAATACGCGATTTAGGCTCTTTATGTGTAATTAATTGTTTTAATGGCTTTCTTTTTTTTCTCCCGAACATGTCCTAGTCTCCTTTTTTAAATGCGACTCCTTCTCCCTATCTCTATATGCTTGATACACACGCCCATTTCATTCACGATCGATATATTACGCTTTTTCCCTACTTATTTCCACTGGTAAATCCGTCCATTCTCTCCCATATCTCACCATACTCCATGCCCTTCTGTTTTGTCCTATATAAAGACCGTAACAATATGACAATAGCTTCATTTCTTTTATACCTTTATCATTTATCTCAAAAACGAGATAAATGATAAAGTAATTATATGGTAATCCAAATTAGTTTACAACTAATTTTCTGACTAGTTTGTATTTTTGTTTTTATATCAATATATATCGTAAATAAAAAAACCTCTTGTACAAATACAAGAAGTTTTTTTATTTTATCTATTCTTTTTTATCACCAATCGCAAATGTAATTTCAGCCTCGCAGGCAACTTCACCATCCACTGTTGCGATTGCTTTTCCTTTTCCAATTGGACCACGTACGCGTGTCATTTCTACTTCTAGGCGTAGTTGATCACCTGGGCGTACTTGTTTTTTGAAACGACAGTTGTCGATGCCTGCGAAGAAAGCAAGTCTTCCGCGGTTTTCTTCTTTCTTTAATACAGCAACTGCACCAACTTGCGCCAACGCTTCTACAATAAGTACACCAGGCATAACTGCATAATCTGGGAAGTGCCCATTAAAGAACTCCTCGTTTGCAGATACATTTTTAATTCCAACCGCTCTTTTTCCCTCATCCACTTCTAATATTTTATCAACAAGTAAAAATGGATAGCGGTGAGGAATGATTTCTTTAATTTGTTCTATATTTAGCATGTAACAATCGCCCCTTTTACAATATTGGTCTTACCACTTGGACATATTGTTATTATCCCATTTTGTTTATTATTTGTCATTATAAAGTACTACTTTACTTCCTATTACAAAAAAATGCACACACTCTATTCCATTAAAATAGTTGCACATTCCAGCAACTGACACGGAGGTAGAAAAGAGTGTATGCCCAAATTAGGGAAAGGCAATATGTATTCAAACATTTTTTGCCTTAATGTCGTATTCGACTCATTATATTACAAACGTTTTCAAATATGAAAATATTAAATTTAACCATATATATGAATATTTTACCTAATTTCTCTATTTTTCTTTATTTATCTTCTATTTTCTCAATAAATTAAAAAAATATACAGATATAAAAAAATAAAAAAGGACTAAGATCGATACCTTAGTCCTTCTCACTTTATCCCGCTTTAACGGGTAGTATGACTCCCACCTCAAAATTCAGCTAAAACAAAGAAGTTAGGCCAAGGTCGCACTACCCGTAAAAACCCGATTGGTGAAAGCTAATAATCAGCGGGGGATACTCCCCACTGATTAAAGTTTCACTTTATTTCAATGCACGACGTGGTAATTTATCGATATTCTCTAACATAATGCCTGTACCAACAGCAACACATTGCATTGGGTTTTCAGCGATTAATACTGGTACCTTTAATTCTTCTGCTAGAAGCATGTCGATACCGTGTAATAAGGCTCCTCCGCCTGTTAGAATAACACCGCGGTCGATAATGTCCGCAGATAGTTCTGGCGGTGTACGCTCTAGTACGCCTTTTGCAGCTTGTACAATGATAGCCGCGTCTTCTTTTAGTGCTTCTGTAATTTCTTCAGAGCATACTGTAATTGTACGTGGTAAACCTGTTACCATGTCACGCCCACGAATTTCAAGCTCTTCACTACGTGCACCTGGGAATACTGTACCAACTTTAATTTTAATATTTTCTGAAGTACGTTCTCCAATTAATAGCTTATACTTACGTTTAACGTAGTTTAAGATCTCCATATCAAACTTATCGCCAGCCATTTTGATAGAGGAAGAGGTAACAATATCACCCATAGAAAGTACGGCAATATCTGTTGTACCTCCACCAATATCAACAACCATGTTTCCGCTTGGCTGGAAGATTTCCATGCCAGCACCAACTGCGGCTACTTTTGGTTCTTCTTCTAAAAATACTGTTTTACCACCTGAACGTTCAGCAGCCTCACGAATTGCCTTTTGCTCTACAGATGTGATATTTGTTGGACAGCAAATTAAAATGCGAGGTTTTGAAAAGAAGCTCTTCACGTCCAATTTGTTAATGAAATACTTTAACATTGCTTCTGTAATTTCGAAATCTGCGATTACACCATCTTTAAGCGGACGAATTGCTACAATATTACCAGGTGTACGTCCCACCATACTTCTTGCTTCTTCACCTACTGCTAATACTTTCCCACTATTACGATCAATTGCCACAACAGATGGCTCATTTAATACAATACCCTTACCTTTAACATGAATTAATACGTTAGCCGTACCTAGGTCAATTCCGATATCTCGCGCAAACATTCCCGTCATTTCCTCCTCGATATTCAAAATCAGGTTACACCCGAATTCTTTTACACCTAATTTCTGATTTTATCATAAATTTAACGGAAACGTAATATTCGCAAAAAGAATTCTTCTGAAAAATATTAGCGAATTTGCAAGGAATGTTTGCTTTCTTATATTTATTGGCGCACAGGGTTTTCTGCATCTTCTTTTCGATACTTTTGCTTTGTTGCTTCTCCTCCTCTTAAATGACGAATAGACTTATGATAATCAAGAATTTCTTTCACTTCATTTGCGAGCTCTGGATTAATTTCTGGCAAACGTTCTGTTAAATCTTTATGGACTGTACTCTTTGATACCCCAAACTCCTTTGCGATTACACGCACTGTCTTTCTTGTCTCCACGATATACTTGCCAATCTTGATAGTTCTCTCTTTGATGTAATCGTGCACACCACTCGCCTCCCTAAATTGGATGTGAGAAGTGTGAAATGAGACTCGCTGCATACGACTATGAAGTAAATGTGAGTGCTGTTTGTAAGCGTTAAACATTCTTGGATTTATAATGAAATGATTCACGATTTCTCACCTCAAACACTCTCTTTGCATTGGTTTATACCATTGTATTGCCCGCACTACTGATATATGCTACATGTTCACTATTTTTGCGGACTAAGTTAAGAAAAATTGCGTTTTTTTGTGAGAAATACGTTAACGATGACAATTATGGCGAAAAAAAGTGACACCTCTTTATAAAAGGTGTCACTCTTCTCTTTCATACTCTTCTTCTAACAACTGATGGTGGGGAACTTCTTTCTTACCAGCAATATAATAATATAAAGCGAATAAAACAAACAATAAAATAATAGCAATCGACAGAACAGATAAAAATGACACAGTATCCCCTCCCTTTTGTAATATATATTCGAGAATCCCGTCATTTTTCCTTGTTATTGCAACTTTTTTCTCGAAATTGATTATTTTTATATAAAGTGAAACTTTAATCAGTGGGGGTTCTCTTCACCCCACTGATTATTAGCTTTCACCAATCGGGCTTTTACGGACAGTTGATCCCCACCTAACTTCTTTGCTTTCGCTAAATTTTGAGGTGGGGGTCTTACTGCCCGTTAATGCGGGGTGAAAATGAAAAAATCAGCTCTCCTAATGAGAACTGATTTTTTCACTTTATTATTCTTGTGAAGAAGAACCGTTAGATGATTCTGTAGAACCATTCGTTGATTTTTCTTCTTTTTGAGATTTCTCATCTTGTTTGCCGTTCGTCTCTTTATCACTAGTCGAACCGCTTGTTGATTTCTCTTCTTTTTGAGACTTATCTTCTGTTTTACTTTCTGGTTTCGTGCTTGTTGACTTTTCTTCTTTTTGAGATTTGTCATCAGCTTTTTTACCAGAAGCATTTGTCGCCTTTGCAGCACCTGCATCAGCTTTAATTTCTGCTACTGATTTATTTAAATAACGCTCAGGGTTCACAGCCACACTGTCTTTACGTACTTCAAAGTGAACGTAAGAACCTGCATCTTTATTCATTGCATTTAGACCTGATTTTCCTAACACTTCACCTTGCGCAACTCTTGCACCTTTTTCTACTTTCACACTGCCTAAGCTTTGATAATATGCTGCTACACCATTTCCACTATCTACTGTTACAACATAACCAAGAAGTGAATCTTTTTCAGCTTTCGTTACTGTACCACTTAAAGCAGCTGTAACATCAAATTCTTTTCCATTTTTCGCAGCAATGTCAATTCCTTTATTTGGGGAATATGTGTTGTTATAAAAGACAAGTGCTTTTTCTTGTTCCGCCTCTGATGCTGCATCTTCATAGAATTTCTTCTGTACTACTACTTCTGCATTTGCTGCAGCTGGCATTTTCACTACTTCTGAAGATTTTGTTACCGGTACTGCTGGATCTTCCGTTTGTGTATACGGTGTTGCTTGATCTTGGTTCGGAGCTTTCTTTGGATTAGCTCCCTGGAACCATAGCGCAACCATTAAGATTACCGCTGCACAAGCAATGTATAGTGCCGGAAACACCCATCTTTTTTGAAATAAATGTACTACTTTTTGCGACTTTTTACTATTTCTTCCTCGCATTCCATCATCACCTCAGCAATCATTTTGAACAATATTCATTCATCCTATACAACCTATAACTAATTACTTTTCGACAAAATATGTAAAAATATGTATAAGAATTGCAGAATTTCCGAGGAAATGATGAAAAAAGAAAAAACTGAGCGTTTAAGCTCAGTTTTTAGTCCATCTGTTTCTTCTTGTATACGATTAAACATGCAATAAGCGAAATAATAAGCCATACTCCAACATTTAGTACATGCCCACTAATACTACTAAACCCAGCTCCATCTGCTAAGCTGTTAGTTGCTTTTACAATATGAGATGTTGGAAGATACTCAATTAGTGTCTTAATTACTTTATTTTCAACCATTGGCTCAAATTGTGCAGCTAAATACATCGTCATCAAAATAGGCATCCCAATCAATGATGTTTGTGGTACAGAAGATGCAAGTAATCCGATCATTGTTCCAAGCACGATAAATAAAATAGTTCCACATAAGAATATCAATCCTACCAATGGAAGATTTATATTTAATTGATCTAAAATGAATAAATTCGCAACACAAATGACCATCGTCAGACCCGCTATTAATAAACTCTTTCCAAGAAGAACTTCAACAGAAGATGCTGGGGATAACATTAACACACGTAGTGTATGTTTTTCTTTTTCTTCTGCAATCACCATAGATTGAACAAAGCCTGCGACAAATAGGAAGGCCATTATAGTAGTAGTGCCTAACATTTCCTTTCCCGCTCCAAATCTGCTAAATAAAAATGAAAGTATAATTGGTAAAAATGCCATTAACAAAACTTGTGAATTTGTCTTAAAATCTTGTACTTCTTTCCGAAAAATAGCTGAAAATCGTCTCATTGAAAATGTCATTATAATCCCCTCCCAGTAACTTCAATAAAAATATCGCCTAGCGTTGGTTCGTGTGAATGAATGGATAGTAATTCGCCTTTTTTCATCCATTCTGAAATGCGTTTTGCACCTAATTCATCTTTTTGTACCGTTTCTTTTTGTTTATCTTTTAACACAACTTGTATTTGATCTTTCGCGTATTGCAAGCGAAGGTTTTCAGGTGTATCAAGCGCTACTATTTCTCCCCCACAAAGGAAGGCAATGCGGTTACAAAGCGTCTCTGCTTCGTCCATGTTGTGCGTTGTTAAGAAAATCGTTGTTCCTTCTTTATTTAAGTCTTTTAAGATTTTATGAATGTTTTGTACGTTTACCGGATCAAGTGCAGATGTTGGTTCATCTAAGAAGAGGATATCTGGTTTATGAAGAATTGCTCTTGCTAATGTGACGCGCTGCTTCATTCCTTTTGATAATTTTTTCACTTGTGTTTTTTTATCATCCAATAAGTTTACTTGTGCTAGCACTTCATCAATTCGTTCTTTTTTGCAATCGTATAAGTCACAAAATAATAGTAAGTTATCATAAATGCTAAGTCTTTCATATAAGCCGCTATTGTCTGTTAAAATACCAATTCGTTTATAATCGATGCTGCTTGGTCCTGTAATGTCTGTACCTAATACTCTTACAGTTCCAACGCTATGAAGCAATTGAGATGTTAATATTTTTACTGTTGTCGTTTTCCCAGATCCACTCGGTCCGAGGAATCCAAAGATTTCTCCTTGCTTCACCTCAATATTTACATTTCGAAGTGCTGTTTTTTCGTTGAAAGTTTTCATTACATCTTTCATTTCAATTGCCAATGTCATTTCTTCATCCCCTTTGTTTTTCTTATATAGATGAAATTCGCTTTCGCAAGTTTCGATTTGGTTGTTTCGCTTTTCTTGACTCAATCATATGAAAAACAAAGGGTTTACGCAGTAAAATACCGGTAAAAGGAGTATTTTTACCGGTGAATGAATCCTATTTTGAGCTTATCGGAGCATTTTTATAGCCCAATTACACCTTTTAATTCATCCATTCGTCCTTTTGAAAGCGGGATTGAACTTTTTCTTTCGTCATCCAAAATTAAGCTGAAACTGTTACGAGTCCAAGTAATCACTTCTCGTACTCTTTGTAAATTAACAAGATACGAGCGATGACATCTAAAGAAACCAAAACCTGTTAATCTCACTTCTAGTTCACTTAATGTTAATGCACATACAAAATCACCTTCACGCACATGAATATGTGTCACTCCGTTTTGTGTTTCAATGAAATGAATTTCCATTGGATCAAGTAAAATGATTTTATCGTTCACTTTCGCTGGTATTCTTTCTAACTTCATTTGCGGAATCATTTGAACGACCTTTTCTTCATCCACCTCTTCAACTTCTTCTTGCTCAATTTCTATCTTTTTCACACCATCTTGATTTAATATGTATACATCTTCCGTTAATGAAAGAGCGTCCGATAAGAAAGATGACGTAATAAAGATCGCCTTTCCTTGTTCTTTCATTTTCATAATCGCTTTTCGAATAATAATCGTACTTTCTGTATCTACATTTTGCTCCGGCTCTTCCAAAATAATTAAATCTGGATTATGAATCATAACTCGCCCGATATGAAGGCGACGTTTCTCTGAAAATGACAATTTTTCTATTTTCACGTTTAATTTATCTAAGAGACCGACATATTGTACTACTTCTTCTATACTCATATGTGATTCATAAAGTCCTAATAAAAATTTGAAGTATTCCTTCACCTTTAAACGATCGTATGCTTCATCCTTCAAAAAACAAAAGCCGATGCGAGAATAATTTTTCTTTCCAATCACTTCACCTTCAAATAGCACGTTGCCAGTTGAAGCTTCTTCCTCACCAATAATGATGCGGTGCAACACTTTAGCTGTATGGTTATTACATTGCAAAACAACACATTGGCTTTTCTCAACTTCCAGATCAATTGCTGGTAGCTGGTTCGTCTTCCCTAATTGTTTCAACTCCAATAACGCCATTCCGTCTCCCCCAAAATAGTTTTTATTTTATTATAACAAACAATTAATGGAAAATTATGATATTTAAAACAAAAGAAAATAGGTGCCAGGAGACCCTGACACCTACTTCTTCACCATCAATTTTCCTTCATAATCATTCATCGTCTTTATTTCAACGCCTTTATAGTAATGAGCGACTATCTCTGTATATTTCTTACCTTCCCCCGCCATACCATTCGCACCGTACTGGCTCATACCAACGCCGTGGCCGAAACCTTTCGTCTTAACGGTGATGGTATCCCCTTCTTGTTTCCACGTAAAGTCTGAAGAGCGTAAATCTAACTTTTCACGAACTTGTTTTCCTGTTAATGTTTTCCCTTGAAACTCTACATCCTTTACTCGTTTTCCTTCCGTAAGGTCTTTAATATTACCAACCTTTCCGTCCGCTAGTATTTTCACACCGAGGCGTTTTTGAAAATCAGCTACTGTAAATGTTTGTTCACTCGTAAATTTCGGAGAGGCTTGATCCCACGGACTATCTACACTCTTTAAGTACGGATAATCATTTCCCCAATAATCAGCTGCATTTTCTGTTCGTCCGTTACTCGTTGAGAAAAAGGATGCTGAAATTGGTTTTCCATCGTACGTTAAAACTTGTCCTGCGGTTTTCGAAACGGCTTCCTCGATTTTCTTTAAATTATTTTCGTAGTTATTACCCCATTGTTTCTTCAATTCCGCTTTGCTTTTGTACACTTGATCCTTCACTGTATCTGTCACGTCCGCATTGTTTTTCTTACCTCCGCTTAGCATACGCTGCACTACAAATGTTCTCGCTGCTAATGCCTGCGCCTTTAGCGCTTCTATTTCAAAGCTGGCATTCATCTCAGAAGCTACTACACCGGCCACATACTCCTCCATAGGTAATGTTTCTACCTTCTTCTGCTGATCACGATATACGGCAACTTGAACCGCTGTATCTACTTTCCCTGGAGCTGGTATACTTTCTATCGCTGGAGGAGTTTTAGAAGCTGCTTCTTCCCCTACTTTTGCTTTCGCAAACGGAATAACAAGAGCAGCAGGTACAATGATAACGAGCGCTATTAAGAGCGCTACTGTAATGAAAAGTGGCTTTGAAAATTTCATCCTATTCCCCCAATATAAAGTGAAACTTTAATCAGTGGGGGGGTTTTGTTCGTCCCCACTGATTATTAGTTGAATCAATCGGGCATTTACGGGCAGCAGGGCTCCCACTTAACTTCTTTGCTTCAGCCGAATTTTGAGGTGGGAGTTTTTCTTACCGTTAATGCAGGATAAGTTGGATTCCTTTCATTCTTATGGGACTACGGGATCTTTTAGAACATACTTGGGGGTATTGGTATAAAGTGAAACTTTGATCAGTTGGGGGCTTGTTCACCCCTCACTAATTATTAGCCCATCCCAATCGGGCATGTGCGGGATAAAACGAAAATTTTCTAAATATTTTTACTGGTACGTGCATAAGTATAGAATTTATTGACTATAACAGTAATAACCCAAAAAAAATAGCCTCTACGTCAAAAGACATAGAGACTATTTCAATTAAGCGTGAAGATCAGAAACTTCTTGTTCTTTCACTTCTTCTACTTTTTCGTTTACACGTTCAATAGTTGCACCTAATGCAGCTAATTTCTTATGGAAATCTACATAACCACGGTCAAGATGTTTTAACTCAGTTACACGAGTATAACCTTCTGATACTAAACCAGCTAAGATTAATGCTGCTGCAGCACGTAAATCAGTTGCGCCTACTTCAGCACCTTGCAAGCTACTTGGACCGTTCATAATTACAGAACGACCTTCGATTTTAATATCAGCATTCATACGACGGAATTCTTCAACGTGCATAAAGCGGTTTTCGAATACCGTTTCTGTAATCATACTTGTTCCATCAGCATGTAGTAATAATGCCATCATTTGTGATTGCATGTCTGTTGGGAAACCTGGATGAGGCATAGTTTTAATATCAACCGCTTTTAACTTATCTGGGCCGATAACACGTACACCTTCATTTTCCTCAATAATTTTAACACCCATTTCTTCCATTTTCGCTGTAATTGAGCGTAAATGTTCAGGCACAGCATTTTCAATTAAGATGTCTCCACCTGTAATTGCCGCTGCAACCATGAATGTTCCTGCTTCAATACGATCAGGAATAATAGGGTGGTTTGCACCATATAATTTCTCAACGCCTTCAATACGAATCGTTCCAGTTCCAGCTCCGCGTACTTTAGCTCCCATTGCATTTAAGAAGTTAGCTAAGTCAACGATTTCTGGCTCTTTCGCTGCGTTTTCAAGGATTGTTGTCCCTTTTGCTAATGTAGCTGCAGACATAATGTTTTCTGTCGCGCCTACGCTTGGGAAGTCTAAATAAATTTTAGCTCCTTTTAGTTCTCCCTCTACGTGTGCCTCAACAAATCCGTTACCAACTTTTACTTTCGCTCCCATTGCTTCGAAGCCTTTTAAATGTTGGTCAATTGGACGTGAACCAATTGCACATCCACCAGGAAGTGCAATACGAGCGCGACCGTTACGTGCTAATAATGGTCCCATTACCTGAACAGATGCACGCATCTTACGTACATACTCAAATGGTGCTTCAATATTTAATTCTTTAGAAGAATCGATTGTTACTTGGTTATTTTCAAATACGACTTCAGCATTTAAATGACGTAATACCTCGTTAATTGTGTATACATCAGATAATACTGGTACTTCAGATAGTACATTCTTTCCGTCACTCGCTAATAGGGCTGCAGCGATTATAGGTAATACAGCATTTTTTGCGCCCTCAACACGCACTGTGCCGCTTAACCGCTTTCCGCCACGGACGATGATCTTTTCCAAATTATTCCCCTCCGTGTCCTTTTTTCAGTATCTATTCACTCAATACTCAGAAGTTATGATCGGTGTGCCAACCACAATTGTATCTTTGTTGTTTGTAGAACGTATTGCTATTTGCACATTTATTTTCTCTCTATTTGTTGAAAGAGCGTCATTCCACTTTTTATTATATGCGGAGACTGATACAAATGCTCTTTCTTCTATCTGTTCGATCGCTCTTGCTGAAAGATCTTTCAAAACCTGATTGGTTTTATTTTGCAAAACACCTTCAATCTTATCATTCAGTACACCTTGAACACAAGTGTAAATTGTAGGTTTTTCACTAAAAATTTTATCCATGTTCTGGACGTACTTCGGGTCCCATTTCGCCCCGCTCACTTCGAAAATAATAAAAGTGTTTTCTTTAGTATTTTCCTTACTCCAAGTTACTACTATTCGTTCTTCATGTGAAGAAGATTTTTTATAGGATGTAGCCTTATATCCATCTGGAGATTGTTCTAATTCCCAACTTTCAATGTTTGCCTCTTCCTTCACATCGTTTAACAGTTTTTGAAACGTATGTATATTAGAAATTGTTTTCGTTTCTCGCGCTAACCATGACCACCGCTCTACTTTTGCATCGTTCTTCTCTAAAGCTGCAATCATGCTCTCCATTTTCTGTTCATCGCTTATTGGTTTCATCTCTTTATATCCAACCAAAAATAAAACAACACTTACGATAACAATAAGAACGGCTTTAAACTTCAATTTCATCCCCTCCTATCCCCATTGTTAACGGAGATATGAGGTTCTATACACTTACTTTACTAAATACGTTAAACTCTTTGAATAGCCTAAATAATCAAGGAAAAAGTTACTTACAGATGTCCCAATTGTAATTGTAATTAGGATGAGTAGTACTCTCGTCTGCATCACTTTCCCAGACTTCATTAAACGCTCAATGTGAATACCTTGTAAGGCCCACCACGTAATGGTAATAAATAATAAATGTGAAACAATGGCAATCAGTGCTTGTTGCCCTAAAAGATGTGCCAAAAAATCGACCCCTTTTTTTGCTTGGCTACTACTTACGCAAAATGGAAAAAACGATACCATAAATAAGTAGGAGCCACACTTTTTCACACGCAAATAAGCATCTTACATTTTACATCGTAATTTTCTGTTAAAAAACATATACCTATAGATGTTTTCATTTGCTGTTACTCCAAAATAAAAAGCGCAGAGTACGGACTCTACACCTTTTATTTTTACTATTGTACCACGTTACCTAAGAAGAAGAAATCTTTCATTAATGGAAAATATTCATAGAAAAAATTGTAACCAATCATCGGCATAATCCCTAGTATTACAATCGAAATTGCACAAAGACTCATGACAATCTTTATATTTAACGGTAACTGAATTTTCTCGTCTGCCTCTCCAGTACGGAAAAACATTTGCTGTAATATCTGGAAATAATATATGAATGAAATAACCGTCGTCCCCATCATAATAGAAGCTAATACGTAATGAGCTGGTTCTACATGAAGTGCTCCTAAAAAGATATTAATCTTTCCAATGAAACCCGCCGTCCCTGGTATCCCGGCCAAAGATAAAATAAAAACAGTCATCACTATAGCTGTAAATGGTGATCGTTTGTATAACCCGGCGAAAATCGTCATATTTTCCTTATCACTTTGTAAGATTAATCCGTGGATAATTGCGAATGCCCCTATGTTCATAAGCATATACGCAAGCATATAAAACCACATACTATCCATCGTGAATGGTGATAATGCCACAAGAGGCACGAGCAAATATCCAGCGTGTGCGATACCCGAATAGGCAAATAGACGTTTTACATTGTATTGTTTTAATGCTACTACGTTCCCAACAATCATCGTAATACTTGCTAGCACCGCAATGTATATGCTCATACGCCCGTATAAAGATTGTGCGTCTCCTTGGATTTCCACACCTGCAAAAACCATTAGGAACAGGCGAGTAATGAGTAAAAACCCGGCAATTTTAGAAATTGTTCCAAGAAAGGCAGTGACAGGTGTAGCGGCTCCCTCATATACATCTGGTGCCCACATATGAAATGGCACTGTTGCAATTTTGAACGAGAGTCCAACGAGCAAAAGTAGAAATGCAAGAGCTAACAATAATTGAATGCTACCAGCCAGTTCCCCGGTAAATACCTTTTGCATTTCCACTATGTTGGTCGACCCTGTAATACCGTATAAGTAGCTCATTCCAAAGAGCGTAATTGCTGTTCCAATGCCTCCGTTAATGACGTATTTCATCGCTGCCTCATTTGATGCGCGGTTTCTCTTTCGGATTCCTACTAGAATATACGAAGAAAGCGAGAGCAGTTCTAAACCAACGAACAATGTGATGAAATCAACGCTAGAAGCCATGAACATCGCTCCTAGGAGCGCCATTAAAAACAAGTAATAATATTCTCCTTTGTCTTGAATAGGCTCCTTCTTGTCATCGCTTATTGCCATACATAAAACGAGAGCTGCTCCGCCTAACAACAACGTTTTAAACCCTTTTGAAAATCCATCTAGCACAAACGATCCATTTAAAATATCTCCTGCCGGTTCGCTGTATAGCGAGATTAATGACACTATCGCTAACAAGACAGCGGCAATTGCACTAATGGCTACGTACCTATGGTTCAGCTTAAAAAACAAATCACATATGGAAAGGAGGATGGCAGCCCCGAGAATAATGAATTCTGGTACCATGAGATGCCATGATAAGCTAAATAACGTGTTCATATCCATCCTACTTCACCCCCAATGTTTTCAATGTATTTTGAAGCGGATCCCCTAGTAGTTCTGGCATTACTCCAATTGCAATAATACAAACGATAAGCAATATAACAGGGACGTACTCCCATCCGTGTATATCAGATTTCGCTTCCCATTCTTTCTTACCAAATGTCACTTGAAGTGTCGCTCTTAATACGTATACAGCGGTTAAAATAATTCCAAGTACACCGGCGGCGGCGATAACCGGCTTCCCTTGGAACAAACCGAGAAAGGCAAGGAATTCGCTAACAAATCCAGACATGCCTGGCATTCCAAGCGATGCCATACCTCCCGCTAGGAAGAAGCCGCTAAGCACTGGAACACTTTTTGCGAGTCCACCAAGTGCTGTAATATCCGACGTCCCGAAACGCTCTTCAATGATGCCAAGTAAGAAAAAGAGCAAGGCTGCAATTAAACCGTGAGACACAACTTGGAATAGCGCCCCTTGTGTACCTGGTGCATTTAACGCCGCAAGCCCCATTAAAACAATTCCCATATGTGAAATACTCGAGTAAGCAAGTACCTTTCTAAAGTCCGTTTGAATGAGTGCTAGGAAGGCCCCATACAATAAATTAATTACCCCTAAAATCGCGATTAGCGTTGCAAACTCACGAAAGTATTCTGGGAATAGCCCCTTCCCGAAGCGAATCATACCGTACGCGCCAATCTTCAGCAAAACCCCCGCATGAAGCATAACTACAGCAGGATGCGCTTCTATGTGCACATTGACCATCCAGCGATGCAAAGGGAAAACAGGGAGTTTAATCGCAAAGGCAACCATTATGGCAAGAAATAAACCGAACTGTAAGCTACTCGAGACAATGGGTCCTCCCCCAGCAGCTACACCCGTTAATATCTCTTTAAGCTCCGTAATATTCGTCGTACCTGTTTTCGCAAATAAAACCGAGAAAACGATGAGTAAAATAGCTGAGCCAATACCGTTATATATTAAATAACTATATGCAGCCTTTTCACTCGACAATTTCCCCCACTTGCCAATTAATAAAAACATTGGCGGCAACGTAATTTCAAAGAAGATGAAGAACAGCATTAAATTTTGAGCAGCGAAGACACCGAGCATCCCTATTTCTAGCATGAGTAACAGCATGTAGAATGCTTTCAAATTTCTTTTAATGGAAAATGCCGCAATAGCTGCAAGCATCGCTAGAAGGGCTGTGAGCACCATCATTACAAGCGATAAACCATCAATACCAAGCTCGTAATAAATTGAAAACCACCTGTTGTCCACTGCTGTGAAATCCCCAAATTTAATCCATTTCACTTTTTCATCAAATATCGATAAACTCTTTCCTGAAGCGTATGTACAAGCGAGGACGATAGCAATTCCAAATGGAAGCGCCGTTCCGAATAAACCAAGCGCCTGCACTGTACGCGATTCTTTTTTCGGCGTTAATATAAGTAAGAGAATTCCTAAAAGCGGGGAAAAAATGAAGAACGTTAACAACAAATCATTCATCGTAAATCCCCTCCCGTATATAGCAAAATAATGACGAGTAATGCGAGTGAAACTGCTGTTACAGTGCCATATACTTGTACATTCCCGTTTTGAAGTTTCGACCCTATGCTGCTCGCACCTTTAACCAAACTTCCAATTAAAACTGCGATTCCTTCTACAACGTATACTTCAAATAAGCGAAGCACATGAGCGATCCCCTTCGTAATAGGAAGCACCGTCACATTGTATAGTTCATCCACATAATATTTTTCTTTCAGGAGATTATGAAGGAAGGATCCTTCTCCTCCAGCCCAATTCCTTGCGATAGTTTTCTTTCCATATATGAAATATGCGAGGGCAATTCCCGCTAATGAAACGAGCGTCGCAACAACCATAATCCAAACAGGTCCATGCACTTCCTTCACCTGGAATCCTATATCTTTCGTAAGCCAATCCCCAAGAAACGTCCCGAACCACGGTGTATTTATATAGCCTGCTACTACTGCAAGAACACCAAGGACAATCATCGGATACGTCATGGTGCGAGGTGATTCATGCACCTCTTCCTTCGTCTTCGTTTCCCCTGTAAAGACAAGAAAGTATAGACGGAACATATAAAATGCTGTTAGAAATGCCGCAATTACCGCTAAAACGAATAGAAAGTAATTGCCATTCATCCAAGCCGCCGCTAAAATTTCATCTTTACTAAAAAATCCGGAAAGGAGAGGAACACCACTAATTGCAAGTGTGCCTATTAAAAATAGTGCACCGGTTACTTTCATCTTTTTCTGTAAACCGCCCATTTTATTAATGTTTTGCGTATGGACTGCATGAATTACACTTCCTGCTGCCAGGAACAATAATGCTTTAAAAAAGGCGTGTGTCGTTAAGTGAAAGATACCAGCTACATAACCAGCAGAGCCTAGCGCAAGCATCATATACCCGAGCTGACTAACTGTAGAGTAGGCAAGAACCCTCTTAATATCAGTTTGCACTAGACCAATAGAGGCCGCAAAGATTGCGGTGAAAGCCCCAACGATTGCCACAGTTTGCATAGCTACCGCACTTGCTGAAAATAGCGGGAACATCGTCGCTACTAAATATACGCCGGCTGCAACCATCGTTGCCGCGTGAATAAGCGCTGAAACAGGCGTCGGTCCTTCCATTGCATCTGGCAACCATGTATGAAGCGGGAACTGACCCGATTTCCCCATCGCACCGATAAAAATTAATATCGCCGTTATTGTAATCATAGAAGGAGAGAGGTCGCCCGTATGAATCGCTTTAAAAATCGCGTCATATTCAAAACTACCTGCTTGCCAAAAAATTAAAATCATCCCAATAAATAGCCCAACATCTCCAATGCGTGTCATAATAAAAGCCTTTTTCGCAGCAGCCTTCGCTTCTTCTTTAAAGAAATAAAAACCGATAAGTAAAAACGAACCAAGGCCGACTAACTCCCAAAATATATAAAGCTGTAATAAATTCGTCGATATAACAAGCCCTAACATCGCAAAGGTAAAGAGTCCTAAATATGCGTAAAAGGTTGGTAATCTGGCGTCGCCTTTCATATAACCTTTCGAATACACATGTACAAGCAGACTCACAAGCGTAACGATAAATAACATTAAAGCTCCTAATGCAGTCACTTCAAAGCCGAATGATATATCCACATCTCCAGCTCTAAGCCACACCCACTTATGCTTCACGCTTGCTTCTGAAAACCTTTCTATTAATACAAGTACCGCAAGTATGAAGGAGAGAAAGACGAAAAAAATACTAAGTACGCTGCTTCCTTCTCTAATTTTCTTCCCGAATATAATAAGTAACAAAAACGAAACGAGTGGGAAAAGCGGTATGAGCCATGCATAATCGATCATTGTTTCCTTCCCCCTTTTTCGGTCACAATGCTATCCTTTGAGTGTATCCATCTCATCTACATGAACTGTCGGGCGATTACGGTACAAAGCAATCAAAATTGCAAGCCCTACCGCTGCCTCCGCTGCCGCTACAGACATCGTAAATAGCGAAAAAATTTGTCCTGTTAAATTCGGAAACAGGCCTAATTTACTAAACGCTACTAAATTTAAATTGGCGGCGTTTAGCATCAACTCGATACAAACTAATACAATTACCGTATTTCGCTTTGTTAAAGCTCCGAATAAGCCGATGCAAAACAAAATAATCGCAAGTGTTAAATAAGCAGAAGCCGGAACGCTACTCATGGGAATCCTCCTCCCCTTCATCCTTCTTCGCCAGTATAATTGCCCCTACAAGTGCTACAAGTAAAATAACTGAGGTTAACTCAAATGGAATAATATATTTTGAATAGAGAAGTGTACCGATTTGAAGTGTGTTGTTTTCATGGAGAGGTAAACTTCCTTGTGTGCTTTGATTTGAAAAATCGATACTATTAACAGCGAAATACATAACCGCTCCAAATGCTACAACCGCAAAGAAGATAATCCATTTTCGAAGAGTAAGACGCGATTCATTTTCCGCGTTATGTTTCGTTAACATAATGCCAAAAATCATAATAATTGTGATTGCACCAGAGTAAAGTAAAATTTGTGCAACACCGATAAACTCGGCTGATAAAAGAAAGTACAAACCTGCAATGCTGAGGAATGTAAGAACGAGAGCTAGCATCATATGCATTACTTTCGTTAAGTTCAACATAAGAACACCGCCGATAATTGCAGACAAGGATAGTATAAAGAATGCTACAAACTCGCCATTCATGCTTTATTCTCCTTCCTGACGTTCTCGTCGTTCTCATCAAGCCACTGCAAATTTTTAAATAAATCATCACGTGAATACTCTGCGAGTTCAAAGTTATTTGTCATTACAATCGCCTCTGTCGGGCAAACTTCTGTACATAAATCGCAAAGAATACAAATTTCAAAATTAATATCGTACGTGTCGATAATTTTTCCTTTTTTCGTAGGATCAGGATGTTTTTTCCCCGTTAATTGAATGCAATCTGTCGGACAAATGTTGGAACACTGATTACAAACAATACATTTCTCCGGATAAAACTTTTGAATACCCCGAAATCGGTCTGGTAATGGCAACGGTTGATTCGGATAATCATACGTCACTTTTTTCTTACTCAAATTACTAAGCGTATATTTTAACCCTTTAAATAGTCCTTTCATCTCTTACTGGCACCCCCTTCATAGATTAAAAGAATAGCTCCTTAATCAATGCCGTTAAGAAAATATTTGCAAGTGCAATTGGTAATAATACTTTCCAGCCAAACTCCATTAACTGGTCACCTCTTATACGCGGGAACGTAACGCGGAACCAAATTAATAGAAAGACCACACTGCTGAATTTCAAAGCAAACCATACGGCTCCTGGAATAAATCCAAGGAACATAACTGGATTCCATCCGCCTAAAAAGAGTACCGTAATTAAAGATGCCATTCCGAAGAAATATACATACTCTGAAAGCATGAAAAACGCCCAGCGAAACCCTGAGTATTCCGTATGGTATCCAGAAACAAGTTCTGACTCTGCTTCCGGTAAATCAAACGGCGTCCTATTTAACTCTGCAACTGCCGCGATTAAGAAAATAACGAAACCGATTGGCTGTACGAAAATGTACCATACCTTCTCCTGCGCCACTACAATTTCATTCAAATTAAGACTACCAGCTAGTAAAACGACACCAATTACACTCATTACAAGTGGAATCTCATAAGAAATCATTTGCGCTGCCGCACGCATCCCTCCTAAAAGGGAATATTTATTATTTGATGCCCACCCCCCAGTTACAACTCCGATCGTCGTAATCCCAGAAACAGCAATGTAATACAGTAATCCTACTCCAATATCCGCGAACTGAAATTTATCAGTAAACGGGATAACCGCAAGTACCATAAATGCTGGTGCGAATGCAATAACAGGCGCTAATATAAACAACGGTTTATCAGCAGCTTTCGGAATGCTATCTTCTTTTAATAATAGTTTCAAAACATCAGCTACCGTTTGGAGTAAACCGAACCTGCCCCCAACTTGGTTTGGTCCAATCCGTCCTTGCATAAATCCCATCACTTTCCGTTCTGCCAAAATACCGTATGTAACGAAGCCAAGGACTGCAAATAATAGAAGCACCGCTAATCCGAAAAAAATGAAGAAATTCGTCCAGCTTGAAGGTGATTGTAAGAGCGTCTCAATCATTAGCCGTCAACCTCCCCAAGTACAATATCAACCCCACCTAAAATCGTAATTAAATTGGCGATGTTTTCACCTTTCAATAACTTCGATAAGATTTGCAAATTATAAAAAGACGGTCTGCGGAATTTCAAACGGTATGGCTCTTTCTTTCCGTCACTAGCGATATAGCAACCAATCTCCCCGCGTGGTGATTCTATACGGACAAATGCTTCCCCCTTAGGCGCCTTAATAATTTTCGGTACTTTCGCCAGTACCGCTCCGTCCTTCGGAAACTGCTGAACTGCTTGCTCTACAATTTTTAACGACTCCTCAATTTCCTCCATTCGGCAAACGTAACGATCCCAAGCATCTCCCACGCTTCCAACAGGAATATCAAAATCAAAACGATCATAAATCGAATACGGCTCATCTTTGCGAAGATCCCAATTTACTCCGGTGCACCGCAAATTCGCTCCGCTTAAAGAATACGAAATTGCTTCTTCTGCGCTATATATACCAACGCCCTTTACACGATTTAAGAAAATTTCATTACCGCTAACAAGGTCGTGGTAACCCGCCAATTGCTCTCTCATATACGGAACAAACTCTTCCACTTTTTCAATCCAGCCATCTGGCGCATCCCACTTCACACCGCCGACTCTCATATAGTTAAAAGTAAGCCGTGCACCGCATAATTCATTTAATAAATTTATAATCATCTCTCGTTCACGAAATGCGTACAAAAACGGACTGACCGCTCCTATATCAAGAAGATTTGTACCCCACCAAACGAGGTGACTCGCAATCCGTCCAAGCTCCATCGCAAGCACCCGTAAGTATTCAGCACGCTCCGGAATCTCAAGCCCCATCATCGTCTCTACAGCATGGCAAATGACGTAATTATTCGTCATTGCTGATAAATAGTCCATTCGATCTGTATACGGGATAATTTGTGTGTACTGCAAGCTCTCAGCGATCTTTTCTGTTCCGCGGTGCAAATACCCGATAACTGGTGTAGCCTCTTTAATAATTTCCCCATCAATCTTAATTACAAGCCGAAACACACCATGTGTACTCGGGTGTTGCGGCCCTACATTTAAGAGCATCTCTTCCGTACGGATCACAAGCTACACCTCCACATCATACGGTTCATAATCTTTCCTAAGCGGATACCCTATCCAATCATCCGACATTAAAATACGAGATAAATTAGGATGACCTTTAAACACAATACCAAGCAAATCATACGCTTCACGCTCCGGCCAATCTGCCCCTTTCCAAAGCGGCGTCACCGATTCTACTTGCGGTGCTTCCCTATCCAGCTTTACCTTCACTGCTACTGACTGTTTCTTTCCATATGAAAATAAATGAACATATACTTCCATATGTGTCACAAAATCTGTCCCATGTAGCTCTGACATATAATCAAAAGCAAGTCCCTCATGGAATCGTAGCAATTCCATCACCTCATAATATTTTGAAAGCTCCACCACAAGCGTTGGAACATCTTTTGAAAGCTTATTAATATAGGAATCTACTAATGCATATTCCCCTATCTTCTCCTTAACAACCTCCACATAGCGATTTAAATACGGTTGGTTAACTGATGGTTCTTCCTGATTCGGCTCGTCGTCCTTCTTACTTTCAGTTCCCTTTGCCTTCGCCCTTGCCGCCGCTGCCGCTTTTGCTTTTGCGGCTGCAATTGCCTTTGCTTTCTCATCTCCAGAATCCCCGTCGCCTTGTGAGGATTTCTGCTTCGCTAATGCCGCTGCTTTCGCTTTTGCGGCTGCTACCGCCTTCGCCTTCGCTTTGGCTTTTTCTTCGTCCGTTACTTCTTCTGTTCCTTCTCTCTTCTGCTTCGCTAATGCCGCTGCTTTTGCTTTTGCAGCTGCTGCCGCCTTCGCCTTCGCTTTGGCTTTTTCTTCGTCCGTTACTTCTTCTGTTCCTTCTCTCTTCTGCTTCGCTAATGCCGCTGCTTTTACTTTTGCAGCTGCTGCCGC
>NZ_BOQD01000180.1 GCF_018332515.1 Bacillus hominis
GTTCATTAACTAATGTGTATAGTTCTTTTTCTAGCTCCTTCATTTTTAACTTCCTCTCCGAATTTAAATTTTCCAACCAGAAAACTAAAAGTCCCTTAACTTACAAAATTCTTGTTTTATTTTGTGAAATCCTTTAAAAAGATATATCCCGTAATTTACGTGTTAATAATTAGTGGGGCATGAACAGCCCACAATGATTAAAGTTAAATTGAAAAGTTAATAGAATATATGACAAAATAAGATAGCTGAAAAAATATGAAATTAATAATTACATATAATATTTAAAGATTTTAGAGAAGGGTTCATGTTATAAATCACAAAAAATATCAAAAGAAAGAAACGGATACCTTTTATAATGTTTAGTAGGAGTGAAGTAAATGAATGAACATATACAGCGAATGATTGATTGGATTGAGGCCCATTTAAAAAAGGAATTTTCATTAGATGAATTATCTCGTTATATGGGGTATTCTCCTTACTATTGTTCTTTTAAGTTTCATCAAGTAACAGGTATAAGTATTAGGCGTTATATTCTTCTTAGAAGATTGTATTTATCTACTGAGGATTTAAAGAAAGATAGAAAAATAATTGATGTTGCTTTTGACTACGAATATTCTTCGCAAGAAGCATATAGCCGAGCTTTCAAGAATGTTTTTGGAATTAATCCAAGAGAATTTCAACTAAACAAAATGCCTATTCAATCATTTGTTAAACACAATATAAATAATGAAGGAGAGTTTAAAATGAATATTTCTAGAAAAATAGAGGTTGAGCAGTTACGAAATGCGAGAAGTGAGCTGTTCGATAAAGATGTACTTAACATATTAAATGGTCAATTTATGTATGAAGAATTTAAAAATGAAAAATTAATGGGGGAGTCTGATTACGCTCCATTTAATGAAGCGATGTGTGTAAATGCAGCTACTGAACAAGTTTTTAATGAAGAGTTTATTAAAACAAGGGCAGAGGGACATAACAATTCAACAGAAAATTATATAAAAAAGGTCATTCATCCGTTAAAAGGTCTTTTTAAGAGTGAGTATAAATGTATCGTTTTATGGTTTGGTGAAGATATGTTTTGCCAAATGAATCTACTTACAGTACTTTCTTACCTTGAACAGTCTGGTTATAAGGGAAAAGTATACTTAAATAGCTTCAGAGAGGATGAATTTAAAGTAAGTCAAATTGAACTTGAATTAGGCAACTATTTTTCTATTTACAATGAAGTTCTAGTAAATCATAAAAAGCCATCTCATGAGGTACTACCTGTAATGTATCAGGCGATAGATTTATATTTAGAGATGCTAAAAGAAAATAATGTAGTAGTAAAGTATATCTCCAAAAATAAAGATTTACCAACACAAGAATTATTAAAAAGGTTATTTAATTTTTTTCCAACAATAGGATATGGAGACCTACAATATATCGAGCTTATTAATAAAGTGAGATAAAGATTCAATTTGATTTGAACAAATATAAATAAAAAATGCACCTATAAGGACAGATGCATTTTTTATTTATATTTGTTCAAGTAATTTCAATTCCTCTTCTACAAATGCCATTAATTCTTTTATTGTTTCATTAGAAAAATCAAAACGAATTCCAGCTGCTTCATATACTTCTGTTAAGGATTTAGAGCTTCCTAATGATAAAGCTTCTTTATAATTTTGTAGTGCCTGTTTAGGATTCTCTTT
>NZ_BOQD01000181.1 GCF_018332515.1 Bacillus hominis
TATTATAATATCAACTTTGATTTAAAACTGTTTATATAAAATCAATAAATGAGATTTTTAGAGGAAGGGCGGACCTTTACTTATTAATTCACATAATTTTCAAACATTAAAACCCAGGATGTTAATATTTGTTATATAATGGAATCAAGCTGTAATCAATATGGTTTCCCCGTTATGAATAATGAGATAATTTATGTGTCCCGTGTATTCGCTTTAAAGCAAAAAGAACTTGTAGTGATTTCTACAAGTCCTTTTTTTATTTTTAAATTCAAATCAATGAAAATCCAAGATAGGTCCCCTCATTTGGCCCTTAACTAGAAAAAACATCTATTAATCCTACTAGTTGATTTTCTAAACACATGCTATTTATCAATTAACAAATTAATTGGGAACAAATTTCTTAAAACAGGGATACTCTGGATAGTTTTATCTAGTTCCTTCAAGCTTTCCTTCCTCTCATTAGGAGATACCTGCAAACCACCAACTAAACTTTTCCCTTTAAATATAATAGTATCTGTTTTTCCTTGTTTCAATTCAATTAATTGATATTCATTTTTTGACATCATATAGTGATTATTATTTATTGTAAGAGGGGATGCGAGCATTCTATTTTTATCTTTATCTAACATAACAAACTCTTTCCCGTGATATTGTACAATTGTATAATCTTCTTTTTTCTCAGCCTTTGTATATCCATATTGAAAGAAAATCCATGATGAACCTATACCAATTATAATGATTATAATCCCTTTTATTCCCCAGTTACATTGCTTCCAAATATAAGCTAATGGGTTTCTTCTATAAATAGCAACAATCCCTCTTAAACATAGCTTTAAAAGTCCATTCTTAATTATTCCTGACTTCAATTTTTTTAGGGAAAGTACAATAAATAAAAATAGTAACATTACAAGTAAAATGATAAAAAGTGCCCATACTCTAGTACTTAATAGATTAGCTACATTAAAATTATATGAATCCTTTAATACTAAAAATGGTAGATAGCTAAGGACTAGCATAAGAAAAATTCCATTTGTAATTGCATTTATAGGAGCAAACTCTTTCCTATCATAGATAGTTCCTATCACTTCCTTAAAACTACCAACTTTATTTAAATCTGTTTCAATAATTGAACTTGAAAACTCACCTATTTTCGAATAAAATTTTTCTAATTTTACTCTTATAAAAGTTTCTTTTTTAGGAGTGCTTTGCCTTGCATCCAGTATGTTTATTATAAAACTTGCGCACCAAATTAATACTCTTGAAATAAAATATAAAATACATATCCTGAGTATCAAAGAAGAAACATCATATACAGAACTAACAATTAAAGATACATCTAGATCACTTAAACTAATATCATCTATACCATAGTAATCTCTAATCCCCTTTTGAAAAGAATAAGAGAAAAAGTAGATGGCTCCTGTAAGAATTGTGATAATCCACGCAGTATCTTGTAAATAAGATGATCTATCCTTTTGTATTTGCGTATCTTCTTTTTCCATTTGATAATTTTTTCTTTTTATTCTCTTTCTCACCAATACACACCCTATCTAACTAATTCTTTTAAACACTTCTAATACCCAATAGCAACTTTACAATATATCTCTATCTTTTAATAACATTCTATCATTAGTTTTACTGTAGCAATAAAAGTTTCTGTAAAACCCTGTGCTTAGAATAAAAAGAGCAGATATCTAGCATCTACTCTTTTTTATAGGGATATCGCTATCAAGCTAACAAAACAAAACAAAACAAAAAATAAACATTTAGCATTCGGTGTTGTTTTACGGGATACCAATTAGATATTAAACATTTTCTTAAGTAATGTTTTTTTATAGAAGCTCCAACTAAATGTATTAATCCTTACGCTAGGCACTACAACAGTAGTAATAGTTAAAATGAAGGTGATTATATATAGTAAGGCCAATCCCCAAAAAACTAATTTATTTTCTGTAATTTGTTTAATGAAAGATATATTCAAAGAATTTGCCAAGAAGATTAAACCATTGATTGGAACCAAGATTATTGAAAGTAATTGTGCCACTTTTCTAGAATTATCGATAACCTTTAGTTTATTAATATTACGTATATTATTAAACTCATTAACCTTTTCTATTAGCTTCTCCTTTAAAGTAATGATGATATTCTCAACATCAGTGTTATGTACCAAAATATTCTCTTGGTCATATGTTATAAACTTTATTTTATTTTCTATCTTTATTACAGCAATCCTAAATTGCCCTTTTTTTACAAAATACACATCAAATTCTTCTGTTTTAACGGTTTCATAAAGAATTTGAGTATCTGAAACATGTTCTAGTATGTCTAGATTTAACTCTTTAAAATATTCCTTTATGGTAACGTAGTATATCTGATTAATATCTTCAGGGTCTAAACCGCTAAAAAAGTTAAAGCTTATTTGACGCTCAATATTTAATTTTTTTAATTTATTGGAGATAACAAATGAAAAAATATTTAAAGCATTATCATCGTTAATTAAAATAAACCAATGTAAATAGTACTCTAAAGTAGGAAGATAGCAAAAATGAATCGTTTGAACATCATTATCTAAAGTAGAATTAGGATCAAAGTTAACCTGTAACTCAGTGTTTATTTCATCATCTTGAGATACCATAATTAAGTTCTTTTTCTCATCATATAAGATATCATATTTATACCCTTGACTCACTAACCTTCTACTTAATATTTCTACAAAGAAATTACACCATTTCGTTATATTAAGGATTACTATTTCATTTCTAATTGTTATAAATCCTTGTAATTCAAGTTTTTCTAAATATTGGATATTTTTGTCATCTTGCTGAAATTTCAATTTATAGTCTGTTAAAGAAAAAACAATATTATTACTATTTTTCTGTAACTTATAAGAAGAAGCTATACGAGAAAGAATTTCGTATTCATAGCCCACTAGCATAATTAATCACCTGCGTTGTTGGTATTGCTGTATCTAATCTTTCCAATAAACTTTCAATATTATTCCCATTATCAGCACCTAATTTAATAAGAAAATTTAAAATCTGAGTTATTTCTTCCTTTGCAAGACTACTTATTTTGCTAAGATAAACTAAGATTTTTTCATCTAACTTATAAGTATTTTCATCAAAAGGAATAATTTTCTTCTCAAGTAAGCAGTAAAAAAAAGTATTTTGTAACAGTTTTACTATAACTTGAGTTTCATCTTTAAATGCTGTTTCAAACACTTCTCCGATTTCTTTTTTTGCTGTTGCAATTACAGCTTCCCGTTGAGGAATCGTTCCAACTGATAATCGTCTTCGAGCAAGATTTTTCATTTCTTCTTCATAAGTGTGATTTAGATAATCGTATCGGAGTAATACAGAGATTTCACTTATAAATTTATCTATATCTATAACTTGAAGGTTTTTTAATCGAGACATTATCTTACCTTCAGATCCATCTAAAATTAAACTAATCTCTTCACCCCTATTTAGTTTAACCACAGAAATGGGATAATTATCATACAAATACTTTATATCATCATGACATAGAGCATCCAAGAAACTCATTGGGTGCTTAACATCAACACTAAACTTCATTATTCCATTATCAAATCTATAGCGTGAAGGCATACTTTCATTATTAATAACTAGTAATCGCCTTAAAGTATGATCACTAAAATTATAAGGTTTAATTGGACTCCCCTGTTGGCTAGCTGCAATTCTTCTGTGAATTTCTGCAATAAATTCATTTTTTTCACCATCAGTATGAGTATATCCTGAGAAATTTGTCTGCAGAATTATATCTCTTTGAGGGTAAATTCTTAATTCAGTATGTGTTTTTTGTGATATTTTGTGATTCATGTAAGTTGTAATTTTATCAGTAGTCAATCTTATATTAATAATATCTTCTTTTGTCGTTAGGAGCGAAAATAGGTTCACATTAACATGATCTATACCTTCAAAATCTAAATCCTTTAATAAATTGTATATATTATTAATTTCAATCTTATTTATTGGAAAATAATAAAGTAGTCCATTGAAGTCACTTTTGGGAACAGAAATAATTTCGAAATATTGACTAATCTTAGCTACTAGCTCCTGTTCTTTTTCCTCTTCTTTTAAGTCAAGATATGTTTTATATAAAAACCAGTCATATTCATCTTTGCTAGCGGGTAATGTAGTTATTAATCTTTCACTAAGGCACCAATTAATAATTTCATAAGTGATTTCTGTAGATAGTTCACATATTTTCTCCCAAATACTAAATCCATCTCGAGTGAAGAAAAGTTTTTGTTCTCTTATATTCATTTTTCTAGACTACCTTCATCTTCAGATTCTGTTCCTTCATTTTCCATAATTAAATAATCCATTGCTCTAGTAATAGACGTAGTATGACTTTTACTCTGAAGCACTTCTAGCACTTTTTCAATTTCCTGAATTGAAATATTTAAAGCATCAGCTCTACCTAGCATTTTTGATATTGCCTCATCTACGTGTGCTACATTCAAAGTTTTTTTCTTTTGTTCTTTTAAGATACTATTTATTTCATACATCAAAATCACAGAAAGAAACTTTACTGAATCATGATATCTTTGAAATCCTTCCTTAGATATTCGTAAATCCAATCCATCTGAGAAAGCAACATCCCTTATTAATTCTCTTATTCTGCTTTTATACAATAAGGATTTATTTTCATCTACTAAAACTTCCTCATCGCCTAATATTTCTTCAGTATCATCACCTGAATTAGTTGTCTCATTTTCCCCAGAATTAGTCTGTTGATCCTTTAGAAACCTTTCTAACTCCTCTTTCATATAATCCCCTCCTATAATTCGTCATATATATTTTACCATATATAACCTGTGCAACTACTAGTTACCTGAGATTATCCTCTAATCTTATTATTTCAATCTAGTTGTGTAGTTCCTTAAATATAGCTAATATCACACATTAGAGGTATTTCCCTAATTATTTGCACTCTAGCAATAATATTGAAGAAGGTAGAATATTTTAAAAAGAACTATTTTAAAATTACTTACAAGAATACATCCACATTTAAAGATTACAAAGAAAAAATGAGTTTTACAAAACATACAAAATGTTAAACTCATAAAGCCCAGTAATATCGGTACCTATACATGATATTACTGCGCTTTTATTTGGATATTCAACGGCGTGTTTTACAAATTATATAAATACCTAAACTTAGTTTTACTTTTTACATATGAACATCTTAAAAAAACACTTCAAAAGGTATCAAAATATACTTAAGACACACTGCATAAGTACATACACTTTTTGAGATGTGTTTGTTGAATGATTTTATGCTTATTGGAGGAGGATAGTGTCCCAATCAGTTGGATACACCACAGAGCCACCTTTGTTGTAGTGTTTATTGTTTTTGATATATAATCTGGTACATGAAATTTTACAATTAAGTTATCCTTTAGTTTTTCTTTTGAAATTCTTATAGCATTCTATATGAATCTTATGTTATTATAAAGATAGAAAATTTGTTTCCAATGTTTATACTCTATTGTACGTAGCGTGAAGGACAAACCTTACGCCCTGTTAACTCGGGCGAGGTTTGTCCTTTTTTTACTTTAAGGAGGAATTTACTATGAAAAAAATCTACAAAATCGGAGCAGTTATAACAACTTTATGTGTTATTGGTATCACGATCTTTACTTTAACTAAAAATGAATCAGTCAAAACAGAAATAGTAACACCTGAAAAAACAATTGTATCTGCTGCAGATGTAAAAGGATCACCTGAAAATATAAAAGATATTTCAAAAGAAGAATTAAAGCAAAAAATACAATCCCATAAAGAGTTCATTGCGTATTACTATCAACCAACCTGTCATTATTGTAAAAAGGCTGCACCAGATATCAATCGTATGTCAAAAAAGCATGATAGAACTATCTATCGTATTGATATCTCTACCCCAGAAAATCAAAGTGCCTTTCAAGAGTTCGACATTCCAGGTACTCCAGTTATTGTAGCTTATAACAGAGGTGAAGAAGTTGAACGTTTAGAAGGAGCTGTGTCAGCTGCTACCTATGATGGATTCTTTGCAAGACGTAATTCGAGTGCTAGCTAGTATAGTGCTCGTTTTTCTTTGTACGAAAGGAGAATTAATGTGCAACAAAACGCCCGTATTCAATCTTTAGACATAATAAGAGGTATCGCCATACTTTGTATCCTTTTTGCGAATCTACCTACTATGACGGGACTAGATCCCTTTAATCAGGCAGGTTACTCCGGCACAGATAAAGCGATTCGTTTTTTAGTAGATTTGTTTATACAAGCAAAGTTCTATACTATTTTCGCATTCTTATTTGGCGTAGGGTTTTATATCTTTATGAAAAATACAGAAGCAAAAGGATACCCCATGTATAAGTTGTTTATTCGCAGACTGTGTATTTTATTAGCCTTCGGTTTACTTCACTTCACCTTTCTATGGTATGGAGATATTCTACATGCGTATGCTATAGCAGGAGTTATTCTATTGTTCTTTTATAAGCGCTCTACTAAGCTTATTTTTATAGCTGGTTGTAGTTTCCTAACGGTTAGTTATGTATTACATATTATTGTATTTTTACAAGCAAGTTCTTCTATTCTTGAAGTGCCAACTTACTATCAATATATGTTTACAGGCAACACTACCAACCACACGGTAAATCTATTTACACATTATTTATATCAAGTAAAAGCACGTTTGTTTTTTCTGATGATAGAGGAACCCCAACAACTACTAATAGGAATTCCTGAATATATAGGCTTATTTTTAATCGGCTTATGGGCTGGTAAGAAAGATATTTTTAAAAGGATACCGGGGGTAATAAAGAAAATTAAATTTTTACAGTGGAGTTCGTTATGCATTTCATGTCTTCTCTCTTGTCCTATTATCTACTATTTTATAAAAATGGATGTCTATTACTCTAAGGATATACAAATATGGATTTTATTTGGAGGGAAAACGCTAGCTATATTCTATATTTGTACCCTACTTAGAGTGTGTGAGAATAAAAAATATATAGAGTGGCTGCAACCCTTTATGAACATAGGCAAGTATGCTTTAACGAATTACATTAGCCAAAGTATACTAACTCTTGTCATTCTTTCGTTGTACTTTAAAGATGTCTCACAGGTATATTACTGGCAACTATGTATCTTCGGGATTTTAATTATCTTTGCGCAAATTATATTCAGCAAAATTTGGAGTAAATATTTCCGCTATGGTCCCATTGAATGGATATGGAGAAAAGGAATTTACAAAAAATAACCTATTTTTCACCAGTTTCATGCAATTAACCGAAAAAAATGATAAAATATTATATGAAAGATTAAAGATATATTTGTGATTGTAAAATGATGTTATTAAAATTAAAGTGGTTCAAGTCAGAGGAAGACACCTTAAGGTGTCTTTTCCTTTGTATATAAAAAATCCTAGCCATCCTATGGAAATGGCCAGGATTTTTTATGGACTACATATTATCCGATTCATCAGTTTTATTATAAACACATTTAGCTTCTCGAAAATGCTACCAGTTATCCATACCCCAACATCATGGGAAAGAATGATCGTTCCGTATGTTTGGATTTCCAGGTAATGTCGTTTACAACTTCTTTTGCTTCTTCCTGAGTTTCGTTTTTTGGGGAACAAACATTTTTTTAGTTGATGGCGATGTGATGGGAGCCCAGAATGAAATAGTATAATTTAGTTATAAGGCTCTCACATCAATTGTGAGAGCTTTTTCTATTATTAGGTACAAACTTACACTAGTAGAGTTATAGAAACGCTTATACTCATAAGATATTTGTAATTTGGAGTATCGCCATCAAACTACAACAGCAACTAATCATCCTCAAAAATAACTCATTTTCTGTCAAAGTTACCATTTTATTTTAGTTGGATTCAATTTATCAATGTATCCACGTGCTAACTTTTTTTCATTACTGTCAAAGATACCAATATCACCACTAAAATTCTCCCAATATTCTCCTAAATAGTCTTTGCTAGGTGAGTGTAAATCAACATATAATCCCATCGTTCCAAAACTTGCTACTTGTCGTGCTAATGAATCGCCTACTTCTTTTGCTTGTTCTTTCGTTGTTCCGGCTGGCATAATGGCAACAATTCTTGTTAAACTATCTTTCGCTTCAATGTGGATATCTTGCACTGGTGTCGTATATTGGATTCCATCTTTTATTGTTTGAACTCCTAATTGTGATAACTTGACATCTTTATTACGCGCCCCCTGACCTTGCGCCAGCTTCAATTGTTCTGCTTTTTCTTGTGCTTGCACTTCATTTAACCCGCTATCTTTCGCTTGTTCTGCTTCTTGCTGTTTCTTGGTCTCTTCTTCTTTCTCTTTTTCTTCTACTTCTTGTTGTTTCT
>NZ_BOQD01000182.1 GCF_018332515.1 Bacillus hominis
AGATGACTTTACTCCACCAGAAGGAGCTTGCGGCACTTATCGCCTTGTTTACCAGCGCCTTGAAGCCATTGAATCTGATTTATTTGAGCATATTCATTTAGAAAATAATATTTTATTTCCGCGTGCAATTACAAAAGCATAAATAAAGTGAAGGACATGAGTATAAATGCTCATGTCCTTCACTTTATTTATACTTCCCCTCCCCCCTCTATCCATATAACCAAATTCCCTTTCGCTTCTCCCTTCACATAAATCCGAATTTTAACAATTTGTGAATCATTATAAAAATGTGATAAATATCACATCTCCCCCATTTTTGATTTTCTATAATAGAAATACAATCCTTTGTTCAATACTTCACATAAAAAGGGGAAACGAAAATGAAAAAACGTTTAGTTATGATTGGAAATGGTATGGCTGGCATACGTTGTATGGAAGAAATATTAAAACATGATAGTGATTCATATGAGATTACTATTTTTGGAGATGAACCACATCCAAACTACAATCGCATTATGCTCTCTCATGTTTTACAAGGAAAAACAAATATGCAAGATATCATTATGAATGAATATAGTTGGTATGAGGAAAATGAAATAACTTTGTATATAGATGAAAGAGTTAAAAGTATTAACCGAGAAGAAAAAATTATTATTACAGAAAAGAGTCGTACTCTTACATATGACAAACTCATTATCGCAACAGGTTCTAGTGCTTTTATTTTACCTGTTGAAGGTTCCACTCTTCCTGGTGTAACAGGATTTCGAACTATTGAAGATACACAATTTATGATTGATACCGCTAAAGAAAAGAAAACGGCCGTTGTCATTGGTGGTGGATTACTTGGTTTAGAAGCTGCAAGAGGTCTTATTGACTTAGGAATGGACGTACATGTTGTTCATTTAATGCCGAGCTTAATGGAGCAACAACTAGATTCCAAAGCAGCTTCTCTATTACGTGAAGATTTAGAAGCGCAAGGCATGAAGTTTCTAATGGAAAAGAAAACGGTAAAGATTCTTGGTACAGACCATGTTGAGGGCATTCTATTTGAAGATGGTGAAGTTGTAGATTGTGAGTTAATCGTAATGGCTGTCGGAATACGTCCGAATACTCAAATAGCAAAAGATGCTGGTTTACTTGTAAATCGCGGTATTGTAGTCAGCGACTATATGCAAACAAATGATGAATCCATTTATGCAGTTGGCGAATGTGCGGAACATGATGGTATCGCATATGGACTTGTTGCTCCTCTTTATGAACAAGGTGCAACATTAGCTAAGCATATAACAAATTTACAAACTGATGGATATGTGGGCAGTATCGTCGGTACGCAATTAAAAGTTGCAGGTTGTGATTTATTCTCTGCTGGCCAAATATATGAAGATGATCAAACGAAAGCAATATCAATCTTTGACGAATGTAAACGTTCCTATAAAAAGGTATTAATTCGTGACAATAAAGTCATTGGTATTGTTTTATACGGGGATACTGCTGATGGTACACGCCTCTTTAGCATGTTAAAGAAAGAAGAAGATATACAAGAATATACACCAGCTTCCCTTCTTCACAAAGCTGGTGAAGAAAATGAACTTAACGTTGCTACTATGAGTGCGGATGACACGATTTGCGGATGTAATGGTGTTACGAAGGGTACAATCGTTCATGCCATTTTAGAACAAGAGTTAACTAATTTTGAAGAAGTTAAAGGATGCACGAAAGCCGCAGGATCTTGTGGTAAATGTCGTCCGCTTGTGGAACAAGTTTTATCTCATACACTCGGAGATGCTTTTGATGCTTCTGCGCAGTCTGCTGGTATGTGCGGATGTACAAGTTTATCACGGGATGAAGTCGTAACGGCCATTCACGAGAAAGGATTAAAATCACCAAAAGAAGTACGAAATGTTCTTGGTTTTGCACATGAAGACGGCTGTTCAAAATGTCGCCCTGCTTTAAATTACTATTTACGTATGGCAATTCCAGAAGAATATGCAGATGATAAATCGTCCCGCTTCGTTAATGAAAGAATGAATGGTAACATCCAGCACGATGGTACATTCTCTGTTATTCCGCGTATGTACGGAGGCGTTATTACAGCAGATGATTTAATGAAAATTGCTGAAGTTGCGAAAAAGTATGATGTTCCTCTTGTGAAAATTACAGGCGCTAGCCGAATCGGTTTATATGGTGTGAAGAAACAAGATTTACCTAGCGTATGGGCTGACTTAAATATGACTTCGGGATATGCGTATTCAAAATCGCTTCGTAATGTAAAATCATGTGTTGGTTCTCGTTTCTGCCGTTTCGGTACGAAAGATTCTTTAGGTCTTGGTATGCTGCTTGAACAATCATTAGAAATGGTAGATACACCTCATAAAATGAAGATGGGTGTAACGGGCTGTCCGCGTAACTGTGCGGAAGTACTTACGAAAGATTTTGGTGTTGTTTGTGTCGAAAATGGATATCAACTTTATATCGGCGGAAATGGTGGTACGGAAGTACGCGAGGCCGATTTTGTAATGATTGTCCCTACTGAAGATGATGTCCTTCGCATCGCTACAGCTTACATGCAATATTATCGTGAAACTGGAATTTACGGAGAGCGTACTGCCTACTGGACAGAACGATTAGGCTTCGATCACATAAAAGAAATACTGCAAGATGTAAATATGGTCACTAAGTTAAATGCGCGTTTCCAAACAGCTCGTGGCACATATAAAGAAGCTTGGGGACAAGCACTAGAAACGAAATCATTAAAAGCGATGTATGAAGTTGAAACTGTGAAATAAGGAGCTGTGATCCATATGTTACAAACGAAAGAAAAAATAAAAGTTATGCGGGCAGAAGATCTTCCTATTCAAATCGGTAAAGAGGTACAAATGCAAGGTATGTCTATCGCCTTATTCCGCCTTTCAAATGGCGATATTCGAGCTGTAGAAAATCGTTGTCCTCATAAAAACGGACCGTTAGCAGAAGGCATTGTATCTGGAGAATTCGTCTTTTGTCCACTACATGATTGGAAAATTTCATTAATAACAGGTGAAGTTCAAAAACCTGATGACGGTTGTATTCAAACGTATGAAGTAGAAGTTATTGACGGGGATATTTATATATACATGTAATTTACAAAAGGAAGCTTCCCCTGGCTTCCTTTTAAATAAAAATAGACGAGGTGCGAATATGAACGGATATGTATATTTAGTTGGTGCAGGACCAGGTGATGAAGGGCTTATTACAAAAAAAGCGATAGAGTGCTTAAATCGTGCAGATATCGTCTTATATGACCGCCTATTAAACCCTTCCTTTCTTAATTATACAAAAGAAACATGTGAACTTATTTATTGTGGAAAAATGCCAAACAATCATACTATGCGTCAAGAAATGATTAACGCACACCTCCTTCAATTTGCGAAAGAAGGAAAAATCGTAGTCCGCTTAAAAGGCGGAGATCCATCTATTTTTGGCCGTGTTGGTGAAGAAGCAGAAACTTTAGCAGCAGCAAATATTCCATATGAAATTGTACCAGGTATTACATCTAGCATCGCCGCTAGTATCTATGCAGGTATCCCCCTCACCCACCGTGACTACAGTAATAGTGTCACTTTATTAACCGGACATGCAAAAGGTCCTTTAACCGATCATGGAAAATATAATTCATCTCACAATAGCGACACGCTTGCCTACTACATGGGTATAAAAAACTTACCTACAATTTGTGAAAACTTACTACAAGCAGGAAAAAAAGAAGATACGCCAGTAGCAGTCATTGAATGGGGTACAACTGGTAAACAGCGTGTAGTCACAGGGACACTTTCCACCATTGTTCCTATCGTCAAAAACGAAAATATTTCTAACCCTTCCATGACAATTGTTGGTGATGTTGTTACTTTACGGAATCAAATCGCTTGGAAAGAACGTAAACCATTGCATGGCAAGAAAGTTTTACTTGCATCTGCAACAAATAAAAAAAGCGCAATAAAGCAAATGTTACAAGAGTCCGGTGCAGAAATATATCAAATTCCAACTTTCAAAAAGAAAGAATACACTTTAACCTCTGAACAAATCAATGAAGTTTTTAACGTTGATCGCCTTGTATTTTGTTCGGCTGAAAGTGTAGAAATTTTGATGCAATCATGCAGTAAAAACCATAAAGATATTCGATCCTTACAAGCGGAACTTCAATATATGAGCCTTTCTGTTCAAGAAAAGCTTATGCAATATGGATTGTTAAGTAAACAAGCAACGTTCTCTTCTGATACAACTATTTATTTAGGCAGAAATATTAATCGAATTGCTTTCATTCAAGAAAAAATCGGTGCTGGATCTTATATTATGACTCATGAGTATACAATTGATTATCGTTTCGATGAAATTCATTCCCGTATGCTTTCTGAATTCTCATGGGATAGTATTGCATTTGAAGGTCGTGCTTCTATTGATACGTTTCTAGCAGAAATAAAACGCCTTGGCTTTATCGATATTCTTACTCTTCCATTCTCGTATACCGATGTTCCAACTTTACACTATGCAAATAAAGTCGGGTTTCATAACGTAGACCATCAATTACAAGAAACTCTTATGAAGAAAGACATGGTGAGACAATGAAAGGAATTATATATGTTGGACACGGGAGCCGGCTACAAGAAGGTAACGAACAATTCATTCACTTTATTCAATCTGTTATGAAAGAACGTAACGAAAGAATTCAAAAAATTGCTTTTCTAGAACTAACGACACCTACCATTTCGGATGCAGTTACAGAAACACTACTAGAGGGAGCAACTGAAATAATGATTGTACCTGTTTTATTATTTGCAGCAGCTCACTTTAAACGTGATATTCCTTTTGAGATAGAGAAAATGCAAAAGCAATATCCACATATAACATTTTCAGTTGTACCACCTTTTAGTACGCATCCGCATATGGTTGAACTTGTAGTGAAAAGAATACGTGAAACTATGCCACTGCAAGGTAGTAGTATTTTACTTGTAGGGAGAGGTAGCAGTGATCCTCAACCCATTTATGAATTACAACAAATCGGAGCAGCTGTCGAACGAAAACTCGGTATGCCAGTATCCTGTTCTTTTTTAACGAAAGGAACTCCCTCTTTTACTGCTGAGCTCAAGGCTATAACATCGACTGCGTCCCATGTATATGTCATGCCGTACCTCCTCTTTACCGGATTATTACTTCAAAAAATTAAATTGCATGCAAAAAAATACAATCACGTTACAACTTGTAACTGTCTTCAGTTTGATACGTATATGAAATTAACATTATTAGAACGAATGGAGGAATGTGTGTATGTATAACATGTACCCTCTTATGCTTAATCTAAATAAAAAAGTGGTCGTTATCATTGGTGGAGGTAAAATTGCATATCGAAAAGCGTCTGGATTAAAAGATACAGGCGCTTTTGTCACTGTTGTCAGCCCAGATATTTGTGAGGAAATGAAGGAACTTCCTTATATTACTTGGAAGCAAAAAGCTTTTAGTAATGATGATATTAAAGATGCCCACCTTATTTATGCAGCTACAAATCAACATGCTGTAAATATGATGGTCAAACAGGCCGCTCATGATTTCCAGTGGGTTAACGTTGTAAGTGATGGTACAGCATCATCTTTTCACACACCTGGCGTCATTCGAAATGATGAATATGTTGTTACTATTTCAACTTCAGGTAAGGATCCATCGTTTACGAAGCGTATGAAGCAAGAATTAACTTCTGCCCTTCCTAATCTTATAAAAAGACTTTCTCGTACTCACAAATTGTAGTCTATTTCTTATCTAAAATAGCAATTATATTTGGACAAACGTTTTTTAGAAGCGTTTGTTCTTTTTGTTTTGGTTTCGTTTTTTAGAAGCGCACAAGCATCTATGAGGAAAAATAATGTTGTTAGGAGGTTGTAAGCAAGTGAACTTTATGAATGCAGGTTTTATATTGGATATTCATTCAACCAAATTAGCGCTTGTTCATAATCATCAAAAAATCTCACAGATTCTTTTGTATTAGATTGTTGTAAAAAATTCATTATCTCCCCCTCTTCAAGGAGAAATGCAATTGCCTTACTGTGATTCAAAATGGTTTCATTGAAGAACTTCTCTTTCCATACTTTTTGAACAGAAAAATGATTTGGCGTGTATCCTTTTCTATCCACTAACAATTTGTATTTCCGCCCTTCGGAAATGAATTGCTGACAAACCTGCTCAAAGCCATTAAACCATTCATACACATCATCTGTTTTAATCTGGCCAATTAGATGGGTAACAATTATATCTCCTGCAACTGTTGTGCTGATATTCGGTTTACTCAACTTAGAATCATCTCCCTTAGTTACAATTATGCATAGCAATCTCATAAAATCAATAAGGATAAAATTCTTACTTGACACTCCCACTCCTAACGGTGCAAAATGACTAACGTCAGTCGGATTCTTACTACCACATTCGAAGTCCCTTTCTGGTACGCTAGACGTGTAAGAGGCGGAGTGCCTTTATCTACTCGTCCCCTTAAAGTTCTCGATTGTGGAATTAGATTTAAGTTCATACATTTATCCCTTAATTTCTTTATCTGTAGGCAAAACAATTGCAGCTATTATATAAATTAACACTGTTAATCCGCTAGTAAAAAAGGCTGATAATGCAGTTACTATTCGAAGGATACTAACATCAATTCCATACTTATCGCTTAAGCCACCTAATACACCTGATACTTGTTTATCTTGAGTAGACTTATATAATTTTTTCATCTAAACACCCCGATCCAATTAAATATTTGTATGCTAAAAATTAGTTTAGTCTTTGGAAGAGATTTAAAATTCCTTTTACTAACCTACCCTTTAATTGAATAACATCTGATATCTATATATTAACATAAAATCCCATAAAACTTCTGTTTTTCATTTTAAAACCATATTATTTTAGAAAACAAGCTTTTGTTAAGATAGCAATAAAACATGTTGAAGCCTATTACTAAAAGAACCATCCCAGAATACTTTGGGACGGTTCTTCTTTCCTTATTAATGGTTTTTTAACATCACTAACAGCTTCTCTTGGCTATACATCCACACTGTAATGATTAAACAAGCAAGTGCGACTTCTGATAACGCCATAAATCCAATTGCATAATGACCTGTCAGTTGGAATAGTAATGTTAAAATTAATGGCGGGAAGAACCCTCCTAGTCCACCTAAAGCTGACACAACCCCATTTACAATCCCTGCTTGCTCAGAGAAGTACATTGGAACAAGTTTAAAGATTGTACCATTTCCAATACCTGCACAAAATGCGACTAGTAAGCAACCAAATGTATACACGTTCATACTAGGCATAAATGATAAAACAATACCAGATAGTGTTAAGCCGATAAATACGAAGATTAATATTTTAAATGGATTAAACTTATCCCCGAGCCAGCCACCAATCGGGCGCATCATTGTTGCTAATACGATGAATCCAGCTGTCCGCATGCCTGCATCTACTTTCTCTAATCCGAAGTGAGATACTAAAAAGTTTGGTAAATATACTGTAAATGCAACAAATGATCCAAATGTTAAAAAGTAAAAGATACATAAAAACCAAAGTTTTTCATTTTTGTATACACCTTTTATTTGTTCCATTAATGGTGTATTCACCTTTTTTTCCTTACGATCACCTAATAAAAAGTTCATAAGTGCAAATGCTGCAAGTAGAATTAAATAACACTGTACTGTTGTTCTCCAGCCAAATGAAGTTGCAATTACAGGTGCTAAAAAAGAAGTAATTGCTGTTCCGGCATTACCCACACCGTAAATACCATTTACAAAACCGTGACTCTCTTTCGGGAAGTATTTCGGTAGTGAAGTCACTCCTACAGAGAATACCGCCCCGCCAATCCCTACAAATAATCCACCAATAATTAGATCCATCATAGAATTGGCAACACTAATGTAAAAGACAGGGAATAATAAAAGTATAAAACTAATAAAGAACAATTTTCTTGCTCCGTAACGATTCGTCCAATAGCCAATTGGAATGCGAAGAATAGAACCTAAAATAACCGGTACTGCTGTAACCATAGAAATTTGTCCCGCAGTTAATGGAATATCCGCTTTAATATATGGCATTAATGATGATAAGATAACCCATACCATAAAACCGATAACTAGATTAGAAGTTTGTAAACTTAATTGAAAATTAGGACTTTTCATCCTGTTCCCTCCTATGTATGCATAGTTATATTAATTCCCTCCAGTCTAATCACGTACTAACATGATTAGACTGAAAAGAATCAACCACCACTTACTGGCGGAATCATTGCTACTACATCGCCAGTTTGAACTATGTCATCCTCATTTGCGTATTCTTCATTTATAGCGACCATAATCTCGTTTGAAATTGCTACGTTGTATTTCTTTATAAGAACATCCTTTAGCTCAGCAACCGTAATCTTTTCACCATCTATTTGCAAGGCCGGCTTACTTACTTCTTCTTGCAAATGTGCAAATAATAGTACTTCAATCATGTTCTCATCTCCTTTTCAGGTTCACCATTTACATATGCTGTTTTTTCTAACTGATCACCTATCCATGACTCAGCCTCTTCCCAAAACTCTTTCTTCCAAATCGGAACAATTTGTTTTATACGCTCCATAATATACTCATTCGCCTCATAGGCCGCTTTCCGATGTGGTGTAGCAACAGCGACAACAACAGCAAGATCAGAAATTTGCAATGTACCAATGCGATGTGTAATTGCCACATATGTCCTCGGCCATTTCTCTTCTACTTCGGTCCCAATCTTCTCAAGTTGTTTTTCCGCCATCGTCTTATAAGCTACATACTCTAAATAAAGCGTGCGACGTCCTTTCGTAAATTCTCTGACAGTACCAATAAAAGTAGTAACAGCACCACACTCACGCCGAATTACTTTACTTGTAACATCTTCAATTGAAATAGGTGTATCAATTACTTCATAATACGTATGTGTCATCTTGCACCTCTTATCTTTGTATAAAGTGAAACTTTAATCAGCCCTCACCAATAGCGGAATAAATCATAATCCGCTGAGAAGCCACCAATCTATTTTTCTATTACTTGTACGATCGAAGCGGTTCTTCCCATGGCCACTCGCTTCCTACGTTTGATTCTAATAACAGTACCGAAACAGTTATTCCTGCTTCAAATCCTCTCGTTCCTCCCGGTAAAACAATAAATGCATTCGCTTCTGCAAGTGAAGAAATGGCACTAGATTTATCTAAACCAACTGGTGTAACTTTCAATTGGCCATCTACAATTTCCACTCTCCCTCTTACAAAACGAGTAAATGGGTTTGCTTTCGGAAAATCTTTCTGTAAAATCGCTTCCGCACGATATATATGCGGATCTTTTCTATGCAAATATGTTCGAATAACTGGTCTAACATATAATTCACAACCGACATAACAAGCAGAAGGATTACCAGATAGACCGAATAATAGTTTTCCTTCTAGCTCAGCTACAGTAGTCACGCTTCCTGGTCGCATTGCTATTTTATTGAAAAGTACATTAGCTTGTAATCTCTCATAAATAGCGGGTAAATAGTCGTAGTCTCCTACTGAAACGCCACCAGTTGTAATTAAAATATCGACTTCCTTTATCACTTTCTTCACAGTGTTATAACACGTCTCAAAATCGTCAGCGAATTGTCCGTAATACTGTACCACTCCGCCTTCTCGTTCAATTTGAGCAGCTATCATATAGGAGTTACTATTTCGAATCTTCCCTTCTTTCAGTTGTTCATGTACTTCCAGCAGTTCACTTCCTGTCGTTACAATTCCAATAACCGGCTGCCTTACAACATGTACGGAACTATAACCAAACGTAGAAAGAAGCGCCGCTACTCCAGGGTTTATAGAAGTCCCTTTTTTCACAAGTATGGCATTTTGTTTTACATCTTCTCCTTTAAAAGAAATGTTATCACCAGCAGCGAAAGAGCGTTTTAATGTCATATACGTCTTTTCGTTTTCTTCAAATCCTTCCGTTAGCTCTAACATAACAACAGCATTACACCCCTCTGGAATTGCGGCTCCTGTCATAATACGGACAGCTTGAAATGGTTTCACTTCTTCTGTAAAAACAAAACCTGCTCCGATTTCACCAATCACTTCAAACTGTATTGGGTTACTGCTACTTGCTTCTTTTGTATCTTCCGCTCTAATTGCAAACCCGTCGTATGGAGATCGATCAAAATGCGGAACATCATGATCTGCAACAACATCTTCTCCAAGCGTTCTTTCGTAGCTTTCTATAAGAGAAACTTTTTCCGTTTCACCTTGATAGGCATATTCCATTACACGTGCAACTGCTTCTGCCACTGGAATTGGTGTTCGTTTTTCTAACATTCTTTTTTCACCCCGTTTTGATAAAGAGAAACTCTCTTTCTATTCACCCTATATATTTTGCATATAATCGTTTTGCCATTTTCCTATCATTAGTCCCATGAATAAACGCCCTACCGTCTGTAAATAAAACAAAACGATATTCATCAATTAGAAACGATAGTAAATACGGAGTTTTTTGGACATTCACACTTTTTTGTAAGCGCTTTTGAACTTCTTCTAAATTAAGAACTCGCTTTATCCCTGGACGGATTTGAACTGTATTCCGCCCGCATAGCACTTCAGTTTTCATCTGTGATCCAAATGTTAAACTTGGGTACGTGCGTACATTCCCACAAGATGGACATGTACTTTTCTTCTGCCTATTTACTTTTAATGAGAGATATTGATTGTTCCAAATATCAAACGATAACATTGTCCCTCGCAATGACTGAAAATCTTCCACCAATATTTTCATCGCTTCTGTTACTTGGTGAGCAACAACCATTTGTACAGCTGGCTGAATAATTCCTGCTGTATCGCATGTTGCACCGCCCATAGGATGATCCATTAGGCAGCGAAAGCATGGTGTTTCCCCCGGAAGAATTGTATACGTTACACCGTAACTTCCAATACATCCACCGTATATCCAAGGTATATTTTCTTTTTGTGAAATGTCATTTATAAGTAGGCGCGTATCGAAATTGTCAGTCGCATCTAATATAAGATCCACTTCTTTTGTTAACTCTTCTATTTCTTGCATTGTGACATCCGTTACAACTGGTACAATTTCCACTTCAGAATTAATCTTTCTTAAATGTTCTGCTGCTGCAATTGCTTTTGGTTTACACTGCTGCGCATTTTCTTCTGTATATAACTGTTGCCTTTGTAAATTACTCCATTCGACGTAATCACGATCAGCAATTGTCAATTTCCCAATTCCCATCCTAACGAGCGCTTCCGCATTTGCAGCTCCTAGTGCACCCGCACCAATTAGGAGCACATGCTTTTCTCTTATTTTTCTTTGTCCCATTTCACCAATTCCAGAAAACAATACTTGTCTTGAATAACGCTCTTGCATAGGGAACCCTCCTTTCGTTATCCACCAATGTAAGACATTTCTACTTTTGGACGTTTATTTGTACTTTCAGCTGTTCGTTCATCTGAATACCGGTCTGTTCTAAATTCCCATGTATGTTTTAGAATTTTTAATAGTGATGCATCAGAAATATTTTCTCGAAGAAGCGTTCGCAAATCCATTCCTTTTGTTCCAAATAGGCACGTAAAAAACTTACCGTCTGCCGAAATACGAGCTCTCGTGCAAGAAGAACAGAATGACTCAGAAACAGAAGTAATAAACCCAACTTCTGCATTGCTCCCTACATACCGATACAATTTCGCTACTTCTCCAAAGTAGCGAGGCTTAATGGGCTCAATAGAATATACACGATTAATTTTCTCTATCAATTGTTCCTTCGTAATGACTTGTTCAAAGTTCCATCCGTTCGTACTGCCCACATCCATAAACTCGATAAAACGAAGCTCGATTTCTTGTTCTTTAAAATAACGAGCCATAAGAAGAATTTGACTATCATTCATCCCTTTTTTTACAACCATGTTTACCTTTACTTCTAATCCAGCTGCCTTTGCTGCTTCAATTCCTTTCAATACGGGTTTTGTACTTACATTTCGTCCATTAATTTTTTGGAAGACGTGATCCTCTATCGCATCTAAACTAATATTTACACGTTTTAATCCCGCTTCTTTTAACGCCTTGGCTTGTTTTGCTAAATGAATACCGTTTGTTGTGAGTCCAATATCCGTTAAACCGTCTAGCTTTGCAAGCCTTGCAATTAACTTTGGTAAGTCTTTACGCAATAAAGGTTCACCGCCAGTAAGCCTAATTTTATTGACTCCCATACTTATAAATAATCTCGCCAATCTTTCTATTTCATCGAACGTTAATAAACACTCTTCCTGTAAAAAAGCGTAATCAGTTCCGAACACTTCAGCTGGCATACAGTATGTGCACCTAAAATTACAACGGTCAATAACTGAAATACGTAAATCTTGAAGTGGCCGCTCTAACGAATCTCTCATCTTCTCGTACATCTATATCCCTTCTTTTCTACTGCAATCCTTAGTAAGTTTCATATTTTGTATTTGCTTTCATTATAAAAAAGAAGCTACATATTCAATGTGACTTTTCTCACATTACTTTCCCCATTCAAAAATTCTTCACGAATCCGTTCGAATTTTGTTCACATCTCCAGCCCTATTCCATACGGTCATTGAAATTTCACTTTTTTCCAAAAATATCTCTTGCATTTTCATCATACTTACATTCAAAATAGGAGATGTGTTGCTTATAAGAAGAAAGGTGATCGCTGTGGCAAACAGTATGACATTATCTCAAGATTTAAAAGAATTACTTGCATCTGTTGAATATAAAATGCAAATAAAAAAAGGAAGTTTTATTTTTCAAGAAGGTATGGAAGCAACAGACCTCTATATCATTCACTCAGGAAAAGTACAAATTAGTAAACTAAGTGCTGACGGGCAAGAATTAACACTTCGTATTTGTTCGGAATATGACATTATTGGAGAATTAACATTGTTCACTGACAATGCGAAGTATTTATTAAATTCAAAATGCCTTGAAGATGTTGAAGTAGGAGTTATAAAGCGTGAAGCCTTAGAAAAAGCATTACTCCAAAAACCCGCTCTTGTATTTGAATTTATGAAATGGATTAGTGAACATTTAAGAAGAATGCAAACAAAGTTCCGAGATTTAGTATTACACGGCAAAAAAGGTGCCCTATATTCTACTCTCATTCGAATGACAAATAGTTACGGTGTGTTAAAAGAAAATGGGATTCTCATCGATTTACCTTTAACGAATCAAGAACTTGCAAATTTCTGTGCAACTTCACGTGAAAGTGTAAATCGGATGTTAAATGAATTAAAAAAGAAAGGTACAATTTCTATTCATAAAGGAAAAATTACAATTCACGATTTACAATTTTTAAAATGTGAAATTGCTTGTGAAGATTGCTCTACCTCTATTTGTAGCATTGAGTAGCATCTAATATAGATGCTACTCTTTTTTCATAGACACAATTATCTCCTATATAAAAAGACGAGGCCTTCCATTAGACCTCGTTTCATGTTAGTTGCTAGCTCTTATTCGTTTACAGCGGAATTATTTTTTCAATTCGTTTGGAATACGTCTTCTGTAAATTACATAACTACGGCTTAAGTATTTAATTGGGGCACTAAATACATGTACAAGTCTTGTAAATGGCCATACTGCGAAAAGTCCCATCGCTGCAATAATATGAAATTTAAACCACACAGGTACTTCCATCATATATTCAACTTTCGGTTGGAAAATAAAGAGACTTCGGAACCATGGACCGATTGTTGTGCGATAATCAAACCCTTTTGAGTCGATATTTAAAAACGTTGAGGACAGTCCTGCTAGCATAACGATAAGTAATAAAATAAGCGCAATATAATCTCCCGTTGTACTCGTTGCAATGATGCGTTTTACTGTTACACGGCGATACGTTAATATAATTAAACCGATGATAGAAGCAACACCTGCCGGAAGTCCGAAACTAATTGCTACTATATGATACATATGCTCTGTAATACCTATTGAACGGTATACGGACTCTGGAATTAAAATCCCCATAACATGACCGCCAATTACGAACATTATCCCAAAGTGGAATAATAGACTTCCGATTCGGAGCATCTTCTTCTCTAATAGTTCACTAGATTTTGATGTCCATCCAAATTGATCATAGTTGTATCTGAAAATGTGCCCGCCAATAAAGATTGCAAAAATAATATAGGGAAACAACACCCATAAAAATTGATCCATCATTTTGACAACGCTCCTTTCTAATTCGTCTGTACTCCCCATGCATCGATAGTGAGGAGAACGGCTGCAAGAATTGGTTCGTACATACAGTTTGCTTCTTTTAATTGCCCGTGCAATGCTTGTATATTTTCTGTGTATTTACTCATAATTAGTTCGCTATCTTTTTCATTCGCGTTTGCAAGAAATTCAAGTAGAAGTGGTAAATAATCAGGTAGTTCTTTATCTGTTACATTAAAACCAGATTTTTTATAATGCTGTTTTAACTCTAATAATTCAATTCCACGCTCTCTTTGTTCACCTGTTTTCATGTAGGTAAGATACATATTTGTCTTCTTTCCAAAGTCGAATGTATATACGTAAGAATCAATGAGTTGATTGTCTGTTTTATCTAGCGCTTGTTTTATAAATGTTGTAAGTGTTGCTCTGATTTCTTTCTGTTCAATTGTTTGAATTTCTTCCTGTAATTCTAGTAAAGCTTCCCTCCACCCTAGTTCAGGGTAGGAGAGAAGAAAAGAAGAACAAGAAAAAGCAGTTTGTAAACTTTGTTTCATGATTTTCTACCCCTTTTATTTAAGAAATTGTCATACAAGAGCCTGGGCCACCTGTGAAGGAAAGACCACAGCTTCCTTGCTCACTATATAAATCTGCAACTTGTTCACGGTGAGTGCCCGGAATGACGAAGCGATCTTTATATTTCGCGATGGCAAGAAGACGATACATATCTTCTACATCCTGTTTCGTTAAACCAATTTCTTTTAATACTGCTTCATTTGGTTCTTTATTAATTTGCAATGCTCTCATATGCGTTCGCATGACAGCCATTTTTTTCAAAGTAAGACGAATGTGTGATTCATCTCCTGCAGTGAGTAGATTCGCTAAATATTGAATTGGAATACGCATATTATCGATAGCAGGGAAAATCTCTTCAGCTTGCCAGTTACTTCCTTTCCCTTCCACCATATTCATAATTGGGCTAAGGGGCGGGATATACCAAACCATTGGCATTGTACGATACTCTGGATGAAGAGGTAGAGCGATTTTCCAATCGATAATCATTTTATAGATTGGTGACTCTTGTGCCGCTTTAATCCATTCTTCAGGAATGCCTTGTTTTTTCGCTTCAGCTGCTACTTCTGGATCATTTGGATCTAGGAAAACAGTAAGCTGAGATTCATATAAATCTTTTTCATCCTCAACAGAAGCCGCTTCTTTTACTTTGTCAGCGTCATATAACATTACCCCAATATATCGAATACGTCCTACACATGTTTCTGAACAAATTGTTGGCATACCAGCTTCAATACGAGGGAAACACATTGTGCATTTTTCAGCTTTATTTGTTTGCCAGTTAAAATACACTTTTTTATACGGACAAGATGATACACAAAATCTCCATGCACGACATGCATTTTGATCCACAAGTACAATCCCATCTTCTTCACGCTTATACATCGCACCAGATGGACAAGATGATACGCAAGATGGATTCATACAATGTTCGCATATGCGTGGTAAATACATCATAAAGACATTTTCAAAATCTGTTTTAATTTCTTCTTCCATTTTCTTTACGTTCGGATCTTGTAATCCTGTTATATGTCCACCTGCTAAATCATCTTCCCAGTTTGGACCCCATTCAATTTTATCGATAAATTCACCTGTAATTGCTGATTTCGGACGAGCAACTGGTTGATGCTTACGCTGCGGGCTATTTGTTAATGTTTCATAATCATAGTTCCAAGGTTCAAAGTAATCATCAATTGTTGGTTGATCTGGATTGTGGAAAATATTCATAAGACGTTTCATTTTCGAACCGGATTTCAGCTGAATTTCACCATTTTTCAATTCCCAGCCGCCTTTGTATTTCTCCTGATCTTCCCATTGTTTCGGATAACCAATTCCAGGTTTCGTTTCTACGTTATTGAAGTACATATATTCAGCACCTGGACGATTTGTCCAGGTGTTTTTGCACGTTACGCTACAAGTATGGCAGCCGATGCATTTATCTAGGTTCATTACCATTCCGACTTGCGCTTTAATCTTCAAGCCAATCTACCTCCTTCAGTTTGCGAATTACAACGTTTAAGTCACGCTGGTTCCCAGTTGGACCATAATAGTTAAATCCATAGCTTAATTGACCATATCCACCAATCATATGTGTTGGTTTAACGTGAATTCGAGTTGGACTATTATGCGTTCCCCCGCGGTTACTTGTTAATTTCGTACCAGGCACGTTAATGTGACGATCTTGCGCATGGTGCATAAATGCCATTCCTCTCGGTATACGGTGCGTTACAACAGCACGTGCTACGACAACTCCATTACGGTTAAAGCATTCAATCCAATCATTATCTGCAACACCAGCTTCATTCGCGTCATCTTTATTCATCCAAACCGTTGGGCCACCTCTAAACAGCGTTAACATCGGCAATGAATCGAAGTACATACTATGAATTGACCACTTATTATGCGGTGTTAAATAGTTTAATGTAATTTCTTTTCCTTCTACTTCGGGACGTGATTTACGGAACGGTTTATGTTGCAGAATTGGTTTGAATGTTGCCATCGTTTCACCAAATTCTTTCATCATGTCATGATCTAAGTAGAACGATTGTCGACCAGTTATCGTTCTCCAAGGGATAAGACGTTCGACATTTGTTGTAAATGGTGAGTAACGTCGTCCACCTTTTTCAGAACCCGTAAAGGCTGGAGAAGTAATTACTGTTTTAGGCTGTGCAGTAATTTGTTCGAATGTGAAGCATTCTTCTTCACGTTCTTCTGCTAAATCACGCAGTTTTAAATCGGTTTGTTTTTCAAGTGCTTCCCATGCTTTTACAGCCATATGACCGTTTGTTGTAGAAGAAAGTGTTAATACCGCTTCAGCAGCATTAATTGCTTCTTTTATGTCCGGGCACCCTTTCGCAATAGAATCAGTTCGAATAACTCCTAATCGACTCTTTAATTGCTCATATTCTTTTTCTGCAGACCAAGAAATTCCTTTCGTACCAATCGGTTGTTTTCCGGTATTCGGTCCAAGCGCTGTCATTTTGTCATAAATCGTTTTATAATCCCTTTCGACAACATGAATTTGCGGCATTGTTTTTCCTGGGATCGGTTCACACTCACCTTTGCTCCAGTCTTTAATCTTGCCAAGTGGTTGCGCTAATTCTTGCGGTGTATCGTGAAGAAGTGGTGTTGCAACAACTTCTTTCATTGGCTCAAGATCGATTTTCTTCGCTAAATCTGACACAGCTTTAGAAAGAGCGCAGAAAATATCCCAGTCAGAGCGTGCTTCCCACGGTGAACCGATTGCCGGATTAAATGGATGTACAAATGGATGCATATCTGTACTACTTAAATCGTGTTTTTCATACCAAGTTGACGCAGGTAAGACGATATCAGAATAGAGCGCTGTTCCAGCCATACGGAAATCTAAATTAATGAGTAGATCAAGCTTTCCTTCTGGTGCGTCCTCATGCCACTTAATTTCCTCTGGTCGCAATGAATCACTATCGTCATTCATTAATCCGTTTGTTGTACCTAATAAATGTTTTAAGAAATATTCGTGCCCTTTACCTGAACTTGAAATTAAGTTTGCACGCCATACGAATAAGTTGCGAGGGAAGTTATTTTTATTATCAGGATCTTCAATCGCAAATTTCAGTTCTTTTTCTTTTAGTTTTTGTGCAACGTATTTTCCGATTTCTTCTTGCGTTGTTGCACCAGCAGCAACAGCTTCTTTATATAATTCAATTCCATTTTTCTCGAATGTTGGATAGGAAGGTAACCAGCCAAGTCGTGCCGCTAATACATTGTAATCACCGTGATGTTGATAACGAGAGTTGCCTTCAACTGGTGATGCTAAATGTCCAACCGGTGTATCTTCATAACGCCATTGATCTGTTACGAAATAAAAGAAAGATGTACCATTTTGTAATTTCGGTGGCCCTTGCCAATCTTTTGCCATCGCGATCGTTTGCCATCCTTCTGCTGGTCGTAATTTTTCTTGACCAACATAATGCGCCCAACCACCGCCGTTTACACCTTGTGCCCCAACGAGAAGAACAAGATTTAAAACCGCGCGATAAATCGTATCAGAGTTGAACCAATGGTTAATACCAGCTCCCATAATAATCATCGAGCGACCATTCGTATCAACAGCATTTTGTGCGAACTCACGAGCGATTTGAATAATAAGCTCTCGTTTCACTCCTGTCATTTTCTCTTGCCATGCAGGCGTAAACGGTACATCATCATTGAAGTCTTTCGGCTCTTGTCCACCAAGCCCTCGGTTCACGCCGTAATTTGCTAATGTTAAGTCATATACAGTTGTAACGAACACTTCGCCTTCATCTGTCATAACCTTTTTCACTGGAATTGTGCGTTCTAATATTGTATTTCCATCATCAGAGAAGTACGGAATTTGCACCGTTTCAACACTATCTTCCATTCCAAGTAAAGAAAGACGTGGATCAATCTTTTCACCTGTTTCTTCATCTTCTAAACGCAAGTTCCATTTCTTTTCGTTATCCCAACGTGATCCCATTGTTCCGTGCGGTGTTGCAAAATCATTCGTATTTTCGTTCCAAAGTACAGGTTTCCATTCCCCTAACTTCGTTTCGCGTCCAATATCAGAAGCATTTAAGAAACGATCAGCAACGAATTGTTCTCCTTTTTGTTTCAATGTGACGAAGAAAGGAAAATCAGTATATTGCTTCGCATACTTTGTGAAATATTCCACTTGATTATCTACATAAAATTCTTGTAAGATTACGTGCCCCATTGCCATCGCAAGTGCACCATCTGTACCTTGCTTCACACTAATCCAATCATCCGCAAACTTTGTAGATTCAGCGAAGTCAGGACTTACAGAAACGACTTTCGTTCCTTTATATCGAACCTCTGCTAGAAAGTGAGCATCTGGTGTTCTCGTCATCGGTACATTTGAACCCCATGTCATAATGTAGCCAGAGTTATACCAGTCACTACTTTCTGGTACATCCGTTTGATCACCCCAAATTTGCGGAGAAGCTGGTGGTAAATCTGCGTACCAATCATAGAAACTAAGCATTGGTCCACCCATAAGTTGCATAAAACGGCTACCAGCTGCATGACTTAACATCGACATAGCTGGAATTGGTGAAAAACCAACATTTCGGTCTGGGCCGTATTTAATTATTGTGTAAAGTAACGAAGCAGAAACGAGTTGTAATACTTCATCCCAATTCGCACGAATGAATCCCCCTTTACCACGCACCTGCTTATACTTGCGTGCTTTTTCAGGGTTTTCCACAATACTTTTCCAAGCATCTAGTGGTGACTCGTTATTTTGTAGTTCCTCTTGCCACATACTCCAAAGAACACCACGTACGTATGGGTATTTCACACGAAGTGGACTATAAATGTACCAAGAAAAACTCGCTCCACGCGGACATCCTCTTGGTTCAAAATCAGGCATATCAGGACCTGTAGTCGGATAGTTAAGCTCTTGCCCTTCCCATGTTACAATTCCATCTTTCACATAAATGTTCCAACTACAAGAACCAGTACAGTTCACACCGTGTGTAGAGCGGATTACTTTATCATGTTGCCAACGCTTTCTGTACACATTTTCCCATTCGCGATCTTCATATGTTTCTTGTGTATGATTATCGTTATAACGATCTATTGGTGAAAAATATTTTAAACGTCTCATTAGTGCTGAAGGTTTCTTCTTCATACTGTTCACTCCTTTAATACGTCTCTCTTACATATCCTTACTATAAGAGAGGTTGTAAAATACAGATGTGACATTTCGCACAGTTCAAGAGATTGTCAAAAATTCATAAAAAATAAGTTCGAAAGAAAATCTTCGTATACAAAGGTTACTTTGTTCCCTTGTGAGGGTTTATGGTCAATCCTGATTATTAGGAGAATAGTATTTGGGGGATTAATCTTTTTTGCAAAAAAATACGCAGGAAAAGTTCCTACGTTTTTCTCTATAAATATATTAAATAGAGTTTTGATATTATTTCAAAAATGCCATAAGGAAAAGAGTTTAAATTGTATATAAAGAATTTTTTCTTTAACGATACTATTATCAAGACATATTTTACATAAAAGTAGAAATCATTATTTACCGTATTGCCCTTGATTACGGAAACAATTATACTAGTTGTAATCGGAATAAATAATCTGAATATTCCTAGAATTTAAGATAAGAGTTTTACTATCCGCAAATAAAGGGGTAAATTCTATTGTCTACTAAATAGATTAGAAAACGATAATAAAATTAGGAGGATT
>NZ_BOQD01000183.1 GCF_018332515.1 Bacillus hominis
ATTAGCCTTCACCAATCGGGCTTTTACGGGAAGCCCGACCCCCACCCTAACTTCTTTGCTTCGCTAAATTTTGAGATGGGGGTCTTACTGCCCGTTAATGCGGGATAAAGATCCTAAAATAATAACTCGTTAATGCTTAACAAAATGGAGGGAATTGATCATGAAGTTTTTTATTGATACTGCAAATCTTGAGGACATAAAAAAAGCATATAAACTTGGAGTTTTAGCTGGTGTTACAACGAATCCTTCTTTAGTAGCAAAAGAGGGCGTTAAGTTTGAAGACCGTATCGCAGAAATTTGTCAGGCAGTACCTAAAGTTGAATCTGTTTCGGCAGAAGTAACGCCAGATGCTGTTACAGCTGAAGAGATGATAGCTCAAGCAGAAGAATTAATTAAAATTAATGGTGGCGATAAAAACGTCACGATAAAACTTCCGATGACGTTAGCAGGATTAGAAGCTTGTCGCTACCTTACTGAAAAAGGTGTTAAAACGAACGTTACCCTTATTTTCACTGTGAACCAAGCTCTTTTAGCTGCTCGAGCAGGTGCAACGTACGTTTCTCCATTTTTAGGTCGTTTAGATGACATTTCTGAAGATGGCGTACTATTAGTTGCTAAAATTGCTGAATTATTCGATATTCATCAATTAGATACACAAATCATTGCGGCTTCTGTCAGACACCCAGACCATGTAACTCGTGTAGCGCTGGCAGGTGCTCACATTGCAACAATTCCTTATAAAGTAATTGAACAACTTGCTATGCATCCATTAACGGACCAAGGTATTGAAAAGTTTGCTGCGGATTGGGCGAAAGCGCCTAAGTTATAATGAAGTAAAGTTTCATCAATTTCTTTTTCATGAGAGGGCCAATCTCTATGTAACTTCATCCTATAAACTTAATCTCGAGTTTGGCATCTTATTACGTAAAAGCAGCAATATGAAAAGGAACTCAGAATAGCACAATGGTTATGAGAAGGACCCCCTTATGAGAGGATAGTTTATTAAAACGTAGCTCTCATAAGGGAGAGTCTTTTTTGTATAAATCAAAATCAGAGTGCTCTTTTGTTATAGGAATAATTTGAAAGGGGTTACATGGTGAGCTCGAAATATATGATCGGTGTAGATATTGGAACAACTAGTACAAAATCAGTTTTATTTTCAATTGATGGATCTGTTATCGCAAGCCATTGGATTGAATACCCTCTATATTCTTCCACGCCAGAAATAGCAGAACAAGATCCAGAAGAGATTTTTCAAGCGGTCATACATACGATTAAAGAAACGATACAATCAAGTAATGTGCAGCCAGTTGATATTCTTTGTGTTTCTTTTAGTTCGGCAATGCATAGTGTCATTGCTGTAGACGAAGAGGGGAATCCATTAACGAAATGTATTACTTGGGCGGATAATAGAAGCGTAAGCTGGGCAGAGAAAATAAAGAATGATATGAATGGTCATGAAATTTATCTTCGTACGGGAACGCCAATTCATCCTATGTCACCACTTTCGAAATTAGTTTGGCTACAGAATGAGCATGCTGAATTGTTCGCAAAAAGCTATAAATTCATCTCTATTAAAGAGTATGTTTTTTATAAGTTATATAACGAATATGTAATCGATTATTCTATAGCATCAGCAACAGGAATGTTCAATTTAAAATCTTTAAAATGGGATGAGGAAGCTCTTCGTGTTGCAGGAATTACAGATGAAGAGCTTTCAAAACTCGTTCCAACGACGCACAGCTTAAGAGGGTTAGATGAAGAACTTGCAAAAGAGATGAATGTACTTGTTTCTACTCCCTTTATAGTAGGGGCGAGTGATGGGGTACTATCGAATTTAGGTGTGAATGCAATAGAACCTGGAGTAGTTGCTATTACAATTGGTACGAGCGGTGCAGTGCGAGCTGTAACAAATCATCCTGTAACGGATCCGAAGGGTAGGACTTTTTGTTATGCGTTAACTGAGGATCTTTGGGTAATTGGTGGACCGGTTAATAACGGTGGTATGATTTTTAGGTGGGTTCGTGATCAATTATGTACGTTAGAAGTTGAGCATGCGAAGCGTTTAGGAAAAGATCCATATGAAGTGCTTACGGAAATAGCAGCAAAAGTGAATCCTGGATCTGATGGTTTATTATTTCATCCATATTTAGCGGGCGAAAGAGCACCTTTATGGAACGCCAATGCACGAGGGTCTTTCTTTGGACTTGGATTGCATCATAAGAAAGAACATTTTATTCGTGCTGTTTTAGAAGGGATCATTTATAACCTGTATACCGTTCTTCTTGCTTTAAAAGAGCTAATTGGAGAACCGAAAAAAATTCAAGCGACAGGTGGTTTTGCAAGGTCGGAACTTTGGAGACAGATGATGGCGGATATTTTTCATCAAGACGTATATGTTCCGGAAAGTTTCGAAAGCTCTTGCTTAGGAGCTGCGATTCTTGGTTTATATAGCTTAGGTGAAGTAGATACATTACACGTAGTTTCTGAAATGGTAGGTGCGAATTTCCACCATGAACCAAACGTGGAAAGTGTGGAAAAATATAAAGATTTAGCGCCAATATATATTCGTCTGTCCCGTCACTTGGAAGAAGAATATGAAAGTATAGCAACTTATCAAAAAAAGTGGGTTTAAAAGCTATTTAGCAGGAAAATATGGTAACGTATAAAGAGGTACTCCAATTTTTTAGGATACTCTTTCAACATAAAATATTTTAAGAAGTACGATGTGCGGAAAATATAGGGAGAGAGGGTTATGAAAATGAAGGATAACAAAAAGTTTATTGGATATGTTGGAACTTACACGAAAGAAAATAGTGAAGGAATATATACTTTTACTTTAGACACAGAAGCGAAAAAAATTAGTAATGTAACACTTGCGGCCAAGCTGGATAACCCTACATATGTAACCATTAACCGAAATAATCAATATCTCTATTCTGTTGTAAAGGAAGGAGAATCTGGTGGTGTAGCTGCTTATTCGATTGACAGTCATACCGGAGAGCTTCAGGCAGAAAACAGACAAATAGTAGAAGGTGCGTCTCCTTGTCATATTAGTGTTGATAGTAAAAATCGTATAGTAGTTACAGCAAATTACCATAAAGGAACGATTGAGTCTTTTGTAATAAATGAAGAAAATGGGACGGTAAATTCTGCTTCCTCTATTATTACACATGAAGGTTCGGGGCCGAATAAAGAAAGACAAGAAAAACCACATGCACATTACGCGGGATATACTCCTGACGAAAAATATGTGGTAGGTGTTGATTTAGGAATTGATAAATTAATTACATATGAAATGAAAGATAGTACATTAATAGAAGTGAATAGCTTGTCTGTGAATCCAGGAAGTGGTCCAAGACATATTACTTTTCACCCGAATGGAAAGTACGCCTATGTGATGACGGAACTTAGTTCAGAAGTCATTGTGCTAACATATCATTCGGAAGAAGGGGCTTTTACAGAATTACAGTATATTTCTACCGTCCCAGAAGAATTTGATGAAAATAGTCAAGGGAGTGCTATTCATATTTCTTCTGACGGCCACTTTGTGTATGCAGCGAATCGTGGCCATAATAGTATTGCTGTTTTCGGCGTGGATCAAAATTCAGGTCAGCTTACATTTGTTGAACATACATATACAGAAGGAAATTGGCCGAGGGACTTTGTATTAGATCCTACTGAAAAGTTTCTTGTTGCTACAAATGAAAAGTCGCATAATCTTGTACTATTTTCAAGAGATGAATCTACAGGGAAGTTAACGTTGTTACAATCTGATGTTGTTGTACCAGAGCCTGTTTGTGTTAAATTTTTAAATGTTTAGCTTGTGAGAGGGATTGAAACTCAATTCATGTAGAAATGACGTTATAATTTCATATACCCTAAAATAGAGGATAGAAAAAGCAAAGCGATAACGCTTTGCTTTTTACTGTTTCTTTTTCGGTCTACGTACTAACTCGCCGCCGCAGTTTGGACAAACGTTTTGTCTTTCTTCTGTGCATGGTGCACAAAATGTACATTCATACACACAAATGTAAGCTTCGGAATCTTGCTCGAGGGAATGATCGCAAATTTGACAGTTTGTTTTCATTGCTAGTGCCATAGTAAGTCTCCTTTTAGTTTGAAAATTTGTAATTTAATTATAATTCATTGGATAGAAA
>NZ_BOQD01000184.1 GCF_018332515.1 Bacillus hominis
CTAGCAAAAGCTAACTGCTTAGCCCCAAGTAAGAGAGCGGAGCGCTTTATTAGGTCTAAGGCTGAAATAAGGGTTTTAGATGTTAAGACCTAGGACCTAATATATAGTATGGATCTCACTTCAGAAATTATGTATATAAATTGTATTCATACAAAAATGGTTAAAAAACAAAGTAGCTAGCTCAATTAACTAACTACTTGTTGTACAAAAGAAATTAGGCCCTACAAGTAATGATGTGTAACTTTAAGTTACGGTTATAGTGTAAACAAGATTGGAAAAGTTATTCGGAAGTGAACTTAATAAAAATTTCATTTTGTATGTATTTGAAACACAATAAGAGCACTTCATAAAAGTGCCCTTGTGACGAGTTTCGTTTTCTAAAAGAAAGGAATACACCATATCATATGAAGCTTTTCTAAAATGTACTTGTGTTAATTAATTAGTATTTGTAAAAATAGCAGCTAGCAAAAGCTAACTGCTCGGTTCTCCAAGGGGGAACAAGGAGAAAATCTAATGTCATATACAGTATTGACGGAATATTGAATTTTATTCAGGGGCTATGTTATATGATTGATAAAAAATTCCTTTATTAGCAGTAAAACTCCGAGGAGAGACAAGACTTCAATTGAGAACCAAAACATGCTTTTTTGAGGTTTTTTAAACTCTATTATTATGGAAGAAAATAAAAAGGTTGCAATCATCATGATAATTAAGAGACGGATTATATCAGAAATTAATAGCACTCCTAATATTTAATCAGTTTCATTATATAGTTATTTCCAATGAGACGGAATTTAAGAATTGTTTTATTGAAATTCGAACAAAAAAGGTCCTGTTGTCTCCAACAGAACCTTTTCTAAAATGGCAAAGAGTAACTCTTACCTTACTCTTCTGCTATATAATACACAAAACACGTATAGATGTGTAGAACAAGAAATTCCAATATAGTTATTCGAATATATTGTTTGGAAGTATTTCTTTAGGGGTTAATATAAGGGATTAAATTACAAATGTTGATTTGTCGCATGGTATAAATGAGGTTTTATTAATTGACAGTTAATAAAGTGATATTACAATAACGAAATATGAAATTTTGCATATCGAATTGTAAAAGCGGAAGAAGTGAAAATGACATTAAGTAGCCGAAGTATTGAGCCGACTCTACGGAGTATAAACGAGAAGATTCTTAGTCTTCTCCCAGTCACCGAACGCAGGGCGTGTAGCCATACAAGTTGATGCGGTGGCTTGGAGAAGGTTGAGAGTAATCTTGACCTTGGAAGAGAAACTTTGCCATTTGTTTTCTCTCTTTTCTCCCATCCTCTTTAGAGCTGTCACCTTTCGGTGATGGCTTTTTGTTTTGTAGGATATATTTCTTTTCTGTCGAATAGATAGATATCAGGAGGTGGAGAATATGAAAATGAAAAAATTTATAATTAACATAGAAGCAGTCGATGGTAAACAACACGAATTTGAAGTTGAGTATAAAAAGACAGTAACTGTTACTGATATAGAGAATTCTATACAAGCTAGAGAAGCTAGATTCTTCAGGTTTGGAGATCGTATGATTAATTTGGACAATGTATTCTCTTTAGTGGTAAAAGAAAAGAAAGATTAAAAGAAAAAAGCATCTATAACGGGTGCTTTTTTCTTTGTTATATAGAAATTACACATTAAACCAGTGAACATTCTAAAAAGACAAGCATATGATGAATTCGTGGGACGAGTTATCATATGAGGTGAAACTTGGAGCGCCATACTTATTGGTTGAAGGGTACCTAATGACGGGTACTCTTTTTATTTTGCACTTTTTAATAAGGACAAGCATATATTGGAGTATGGGATAGCCCCACTTCATATATTTGAGCACCTGCAATCGTAAGGTGCTCTTTATTTTGTACAAAATGGACATTTGGACAATATGTAGGAATACCTTCTTTCTTGTCGAAAAATTATATAGACGAGAGGAGGAAAATAAAATAAAATTTGACTTTACTGAATTAGAGAGAGCATTACCAAAGGATGATTATGACCACTTTATAAGAGAGTTTAGTTCTGAACTGTAACAAAGTGTCATTAATATTCTTAAAAACGAAAAAAGCATTTTAAGCCCTTTAGCAGTTGCACAGCAAATGCCATTTAAAAGTAATATTTTCAAGACTAGGTTTAAAAGTATGGTTTTTGAAAAAATTGATAACGATACTATAAAGGTGTCGTTATAGAAAAAGAAAACTTGAATCATTAGTTCGTTATGTTAGGCGCTGCCGTAATCTGGGTAGCGTCTTGTTTGTTGTTAAGGAAAGATAAGGGGTGAAATAGATTTGAAACTTAAAGATTAGATAATAATATTGTTACTTTAAAATGCAGAAAATAGACTAGTAAACAAGCTGTTTTTGTTTTTTAGCATAGAATATGATGAATCCTAGAGTTGAGAGGAGGTAATTATATTTATGGGATGTAATTGTAATTTCAGACATTGCAGAGATTGTAATAGATTTTGGGATGATTTAATGTTTTGCAGACGCAGACATAGAGATTGTGATGACCGTCGTTGTAGACGTGACCGTGACTGCGATTGTGATGAATGCCGTCGCAGACGTAATCATGATCGTGACTGTGATCGCGATAATCGTCGAGATTGGTAAATTCCTTTGAATGAGTGTGCTTCTTCACAGCACTCTTTTTTTGTTTATGGGTTTTCTAAATTAATACGTATTAAATACGAAGAATGTAGTTGCAATTCGATTTAAGGTCTAACAAAACAAACGAACACAACGAACGAAAATAGAGATAGTTAAATGTCCTGTTTAGGTCCACCCTATACGGACGTAAAAGAGTGAACGGATTTATCATACTTCTCAACGTCCTGTTTACATATACGGAAAATAAATGGTGTTATGTACTTAGAATTAATTTCCGAACACGTTAACGGACGAAGGGGAAGATATTATGATAATTGGTTATGCTCGTGTTTCTACACAAGAACAAAATTTAGCTAGGCAGTTGAAACAGCTAAATGATTATGGATGTGATCATGTGTATGAAGAGAAAACAAGCGGAGCAACAACAAACAGAGAAGAACTACAATTGATGCTTGATAGTTTAAAAGAAGGTGACACGATTGTTGTTACTGATTTAACTCGTATTAGTCGTAGCACAAAGGATTTATTTGAACTAATTGAGGTTATTAAGAGTAAAGGAGCTTCAATTAAATCTATAAAAGATACATGGATTGATACTACGAGTGATAATCCATACAGTACTTTTCTACTCACTGTAATGGCTGGTGTTAACCAGTTAAAGGGATTTACTTAAGATGCGTCAAAGAGAAGGTATAGACCTTGCTAAACAACGTGGCGTATATAAGGGAAGGCCTAAAGAATACGGTGATAAAAACCCTAAAATGGAGCATGCTTTAGAGCTGCTTGCCAATCGTGAAGAGAACGGATATACAGTTAAGAAAATATGTGAAGTAACTGGTATAAGCCGTACTGTTCTTTATGGAAGAGCGAAAGAAAAGGGGATTATGTAGATTTTAAAGTAGCGAATCTGCTACTTTTTATTTTATAAAATAAATTGTTTCTGAGTAGAAATGAAAATAGGGGTTTGCCTTAAGCATTTAATTATAATCAAGAATATGAGTATAGAAAGAGGTCTGATTTTTGTAATTACGGAGGGGATTGTTGTGGACATAACTCAAAGTGTGGCAAGAATAGTGGTTAATGGGAAAGACCTTCCGTTCACTTCAGTTCAAACCTCTGCATGGAATCATGGGCCTGTAAATGATTTAATCGTTTCGACGAATCAGAGAGTGAATGAGCTTTATCAATTCATGTGGTCACAAGTACCAGTTACGATCTCGGTGTATTTTCTTCAAGGGGCGGACTTAATGAGATTCGCTAGGATTGCTGGAATTAATGAACGTGTAACGGGAGAATATATATATCATTTCATTTGGGGATAAGAAGAATTCAAAGTAGCTTAACAGCTGCTTTTTATTTTTTATACAAAAAAAGGAAACCGCAAAGGATCCCTTTTATATTAAGCTACTTTATAATTTTTATTTTTAATCCTATTTCTAGTATCCATAAATGCGGCGAATGTCGCTATAGCACCACCTAAATCATAAACTTGGAATTTGTGGACAAAAGCAAGTCCTACAATGAAATTGTAGCTGTATATAAAGCATGTAATACCGAACAGCCATAACATGAACTTCAAATCTTTTAAGCTCAATCTATAACTCTTAATTTTTTTCCACATATGTATCAACTCCTATTGTTCTGAGATTCTATAGTTTTTCTTGTTGATATCTCGCATGTTTACGATAAAGAATAGAAAGAAGATAACAGCTGCGATGCCATTAACCCAGTAGTGCGTATGTCCCATTGTGAATCCATCATAGAAGGAATAGGCATTCCAAATTATAAGGATTACTGAGCAGATAGTAGAGGTCATTAATGAGCCAAAACTTCTCATGATTTTCACCTCGGTTCAAATTTTTAGAACTTTTTATACAATTATACATTTAAATAAAAAGATTTACAAAAGGAATTACCATAAGGAGGAGTTATGACGAGTTACTTCCTAACGTATACGCTCTAACGGGACAAACTGTTGGGAATGGTGGATATCAATACGTTAAGTCAGGTGGATTCGGTACTAACTCCTTAGATGAAGCTGTTCAAGCTATGGCAGAACGAGGAATAAAAGGTAGCGTTAATGTTGATCTACTTTCTGGACTATGTTATATCCAAATCGATGTCCTACCTAATGCAGAGTTAGATAAGATTACTTGGTGGATGGATACTAGACCAGGTGGTAAATGGTGGTATGAATATATCAAAGTGAGATAATAGTTGAAGCCGTCCTTAATCGGGCGTCTTCAACTATTATCTAAATGCTTCCTTAGCTTTCTCTATTGAGTTCTGTTCCTCTTTTGTATTTGTAAATTCGATAACCATAACAGACAATCCAAAACATAAACAAACAGCCTTTATCTTGCTAACTCTCACAAAAACCTACACTTTTTCTCTATCTTAACCTAGAATACAAGATTCTTTCATTTTTATTCCCGGACATATTTGAAAAACTGTATATTTTTTATCTTAAATCAATTATATCTATAAATTTAAGAAAAATTCTGTTATAAGATGCATCAGTGCAAGCTATTAAATTCTTTATTGGATTTATGTCAGTTACAGTCACATATCTAGTCAGCAAATGACCATCTCTATAATAAGTAATAAATATCTTCTCTTCAGAAAGAAATGAACATAATAACTTGTTTTCAATAATTTCT
>NZ_BOQD01000185.1 GCF_018332515.1 Bacillus hominis
ATTAGCCTTCACCAATCGGGCATTTACGAGCAGTTAAATCTCCTGCCTAACTCCCTTGTATTTGCTGAATTTTGAGGTGGAGGTCTTACTGCTCGCAAATAGCGGGTAAATCAAATAGATTCATGATGCTTTATACGCAATTCTTCCTTAAACTATTGTAGAGCATCATGATCAATTGAAATTTTCATCTTCGCTTCTCCTGATTAGGCAAAATCTTTTTTGCCTAATCGTTGCTTTACAAAAGTGACAAATATAATTAAAGCTATTAATCCTGAAATTGCACTACCTGCGAATAAAATACGGTAACCAAATATTTGTGAAACAAATCCAAGTAAAATCGCACCTAATCCAATACCTAAATCAAATGCAGTAAAGAATGAAGCGTTAGCAACTCCTCTTTTACTCGGAGCAACAATTGTAAGCATCGCTGCTTGCAAAGCAGGCTGTGCTGAACCGAATCCAACACCGTATAATGCCGCTGCTATAATTACACCCATTAAACTATTTGAAATAGTTAATACAACTATAGCTAAAATGGTAATACATAGTGCTGGGAGTATGATAAATACTTCTCCATATTTATCTAATAATTTACCTGAAATCGGCCTTACAATTGTTAAGGCAATTGCATATACAAGAAAGAATGTCCCAGGGTTCACATCAATTGATGATGCAAATAACGGTAAAAACGTTGTAATCCCTCCATATGCAAATGATAAAAAGAAAACAACAATCGTTATTGATAAAACGGATTTTTCAAACAGCTGAATTTTCCCTTTTTCTTTTTGTGACGTGAATGGCATTTTCGTTATTAATGATAATACGACTGCCATAAAGGATAAAAGAGTTGCTAATAAGAATAGGCCATGAAATGAATAATTTTGTACAACCCACAATCCAATCATCGGGCCGATTGCCATCGCAATTGTCATCGCCATCCCATACCAGCCCATTCCTTCTCCGCGTCGTGAATCTGGTATAATATCAGTTATTGCTGTTCCAACAGCTGTTGTAGAAACGGCCCATGTCACGCCATGAATAACGCGTAAAACCGCTAAGAATATAATAGTTGTTGCTAAATTATAAGAAAACATTGTTAGTCCAAAAAAGATAAGTCCCCAAATGATAAAAGATTTCCTACCATATTTATCTAACATACCTCCAATAATCGGTCGTATCATTACTGCCGCTATTGTAAACATTCCCATCATCAGTCCAACTTGTGATTCATTTCCACCTATCTCTTTAATAAAGAGCGGGAGCGTTGGAACAAGTAAATAAAACCCTGTAAATAAAAATAACATCGCGATAGTCATTTGAATAAATGATTTCGTCCATAATCGTTCCATTAAAATTCCTCCATAAACACGTAAAATATTGCAATCAACACATCAATTGTATATTTTTCATGTTCCCTTGCCCTCCGCTAATAGACGTATCTTTTCATAATAAATGGTCTACCATCAATTTAAGTTGGTCTTACGACTTTATACCTATGTTTTAAGCAAAAACCCTATATATGTACCTTTATAAGCATTAAAAGAATATACTACTTTATCATTGAAACTTAGGAGTGATCGTTTTCATGTGGGTATCACCAAGAATAACCGCCGTTGTCCCATCAGCTCCCTCAATACATGTTCCTGCCGTTCATACGGCTAGTTCTGATGTTGGTATCGAACTTCCTGCTTCTTGGCAACAATATCAATCGACTGACCAAGTCACCCCTTCATTTTGGCATCATGGTACACATCCTAGTAGCGCTACTTTTTATAGCCCTAGTTATCCAATACCGCCAACTCAAATTTTTTATCATTTCCCGTCAATTTACTTTCAAAATTTCTATGGTACTTTTAACATTTAAAAATAATATTACTCTTTATAATACAAAAAGCACCAAAGAAACCGTTTTTTCCGGTACCTTTGGTGCTTTTTTAAATACATTATTTATTGTCCATTATTCGAAGGCGTCTCTCCAGTGTTCCCGCCTGTAGTTGGTTGCGTTGGAGTCTCTTGACCACCTCCATTGGCTGGTGGATTTGGAGTTCCTTGGCCACCTCCATTAGTTGGTGGGTTTGGAGTTCCTTGGCCACCTCCATTGGTTGGTGGATTCGGAGTTCCTTGGCCACCTCCATTGGTTGGTGGATTTGGAGTTCCTTGACCACCTCCATTGGTTGGTGGATTTGGAGTTCCTTGGCCACCTCCATTAGTTGGTGGATTTGGAGTTCCTTGACCATTTCCATTGTTTTGTTCATTTTGCTTATTCTGTTCATCTTGTTTCTTTTGCTCTTCCTGCTTCTTAAGTTCATCTTGCTTCTTTTGCTCTTCTTGTTTCTTAAGTTCTTCCTGTTTCTTTAATTCCTCTTGATTTTTCTCTTCTTCAGTTTTTTGCTGTTGGTCTTGTTTTGGTTGTTCCGTTGTATCCGGTACGCTCGTATTTGGAGATGAATCACGTTTTTCACCTTTTATACGTAACTCACTACCTTCTTGAATAACACTACTTGGCATTTTAAAGCGTGATTTATCTGTAGCCATCTCGCTCATCATTTCTTTAAAAATCAACTGTGCAATTTTCGTATTTTTACTACTAATATAATCGTCTTTACCATCTTTCATATATCCAGTCCATACTGCCATCGTATATTGCGGTGTATATCCTGCAAACCAACTATCACGAGTTGCACTTTCTGGAATTCCATATTGTGCTAGTTGTTTTGAAGAATAGTTTGTTGTACCTGTTTTACCAGCTACATCTAAAGAAGCCACATTTGCCGATGTACCAGTACCTGATGTAACTACAGAACGAAGCATATCAGTAATCATATACGCTGTAGAATCCGCCATAACTGGTTTTGGTTTTTGTCCAAAACTTTGTGACTTGCCATCTGGATAAACTACTTTCTTAACAAAATGCGGCTTCGTATACTTACCATCATTACCAAATGCCGCATAAGCACCCGCTATTTCAGTTGGTGATACTTCGTTTGTACCAATCGCTGTAGATTCTGTCGGTGCTGTATTAAATGTAATACCTAATTTCTCAGAGAAGTCTTTCGATTTACTAATTCCCACTTCTTTTGCAGTTTTAATTGCCGGAATATTACGCGACATTTTTAATGCTTCACGCATTGAAATTGGGCCTAAATAACTTCTGTCTGCATTTCGAACTTCTTGCCCCGTTGAATACTTAAATGGAGAGTCATCAATTTGATGGTACGTAGCCCATTTTAAATATTCAATTGCAGGAGCGTAATCAAAGATTGGCTTCATCGTTGAACCAGCTGCACGATCTAATTCAATTGCCATATTATGTCCTTTAAATACAGCTTTATTTTCACCACGACCACTGCCTATAGCACGAACTTCTCCTGTTTTCGTATCCATAAATGTAAAAGCACCTTGGAAGTTATCATTTGGATAATTAATAATATTTGTATTTAAAAGCTGATCAGCAAAATCCTGTGCTTTTGGATCCAATGTTGTATAAATTTCTAAACCGTCAGAACCAATATTAGCATCTGGTAGTTCTTTTTCTACTTCTTTCACAACCGCATCCATAAATGCAGGATATGGCATTGTTTGTACAGTTGCAGTCTTAAGTCCATCAGTTACTGGAACTTTTGATGCTTTTTCCATTTCTTCCTTCGAAATATAACCATGTCGATTCATTAATCCTAGTACAGTATTTCTTCTTTCTGTTGCCCTTTGAACATTTTCTTTTTTCGTTGGATCATAGTTATTTGGTGCTTTCGGTAACCCTGCTAGCATTGCAACTTCTGGTAATGTTAAATCTTTTAATTCTTTACCATAGTAGTTTTGCGCTGCTGTTGCGATTCCATATGAACGGTTACCTAAATTAATTTTATTTAAATACATCTCTAATATTTCATGTTTTGAATACTGTTGTTCTAGCTTATATGCTAAATATATTTCCTGAACCTTACGCTTTGACGTTTTTTCCATCGATAAGAAGTAGTTCTTAATAACTTGCTGCGTTATCGTACTACCACCTTGAGAACCATAATCTCCTTTAAGACTAACTAAAACTGCACGAGCAGTACCTTTAAAGTCTACTCCGCTATGCTCATAAAAACGTGCATCTTCTGTCGCTAAAAATGCATTTTCTACCAATTTAGGAATTTGATCATACGTAACATTCGTCCGTTTTTCTTTCCCATATTCATATACCAAATTGCCGTCTTTATCATAAATTTTTGAGGATAACGGATTAACAAGTTTTGCTTTCTCAAGTTTTGGTGCGTCCTTAATCATTACGAAAAAGGTAGCAACCCCTGCCACTAAACCTACAATACCAAGTAGTAAACAACTGATTAAAAATTTACGGAAAAACGATGTTTTACCTTTTGGTTTTGTGTTTTTAGAAGCTGGCTGTTTTTTCTTTTGAACTTGTCGTCGCTCCTCTCGAGAACGATAATTTTCTGACATGTTACTTTCTCCTGCCTTTCAATTCTCCCGTTGATTTACTTAAAAATATTGAGGTCACTTTCACAAATACATTTAGTCAAGAAAGTATATTGACCTGGAGCATTCAATATTTTCCCAATTCACAGATTATAAATTTTGGAATACTTCTTATACAAACTATATTCACCTCTATTTTTTCTAATAATACTGCCCCTTAAAGCATAGAATGTAAGAAGTGAATTTTAATACCTCGTA
>NZ_BOQD01000186.1 GCF_018332515.1 Bacillus hominis
ATAATAATATTGACATAAAACGACTTTTATTTATCTATTCGACGAATTGCGACAAATAAATCGCAGCTATATTTGATATGATATTTCAGAAATCTTATATTTTATTATTCAAAGCGAGGTAGAAGAATGATGGTTTGAATTTAGCTGAATTTGCTCATAAGGCTTCTGGTAAAAAAGTATTTATATCAAGAATATCAGAAAAGTTCGAAAAAGTTCAAAAAGGAGAACGGAACATGGAAACACAAACTTATAAGTATCCTAGACAAAAGATTAATGGGATTTGGTTAATAATTGCTGGAGCAGCAATGTTTTTACTTTTAATAAAACATAACGGCTATCCAAATGTTTGGCCTTTTATTATTGTTTATACATTAGGAATGATATGGCAATTGAACCCTAAAACTAGGAAGAAATTTGCAGTTGGTTCTGGAACATCGGAACAAAAAAAGTGGGCTAATTTTTCAATGATGCTTTTGGCTATTTTAGTTTTTCTCATTTTTCATTTTGTCGGCGATGATTATAGAAATTGCTGGCTATTAATTCTTTTAGCTGTAGGTATTCATTTCTTAATGTTTATTCCCGTACATGGAAAAATGATGTTTTTGCTGTCCATTATTTTAATATTCAATTCATTTATAGGATTAATCATTACCAACGTAAATCTAGATGTATTTTTTGTAATAGATGGTTTAGTGAAAATTTTAGTTGGTGTAATTTTTATTAGGTTAAGTCCTATGGATTTTTAAAATACAGTTGGTAAATATATTAGAAAAGAAGGCGTAGTATGATATTTTTTATGTTAGCTATTAGTGTAGGATTAATATTTTTTGTTCATTATATAACGAAACAGATGTTTAAATACGAAGTAAATCACTCAAGTTCAAAAAAACGCTTTTTAATAAATCTTTTGCAATTTGTTAGATTTGCACCAGTAATTGTATTACTTGTAATATACATACTGGTTTTAACAACTTTGCATACGAAAACAGGTATTCGACTATCTCATGCATGGTATGCTGCGCAATTTTGGGCTTATTATACATTTTTGTATTGTATTTATATGATAACTAGGAAAAAACTGCTTCTGTTTTCCATGGTTATAGCCTTAATAATGTCCATTTATTACACTCCGTTGTTCCACTTTGAAAACCAATTTATAGGATTGTATGTAATTGTCGCTGATATTTGCGGAATTTTAATGTTTATAAATTTATGGATGTCGATATCGAAAGTTTTAGTCGGAATGAAAAATAGGTAATACTTTTGGTTCCTGTAATTGACGTAACAGAAATACTAGATGTAGTACAAAAATTATAAAAAAGGCGGTGGAAATGAATCCACCGCTTTTTTATATGCTAGTTTTTCACGCTTTCATTTGTTGATTTTCTTCAAATGATTGAAAATCACGCCAAATCTCATTCATCTTCCGTCTACCAATATCAACCATCGGATTAAATTGAATCGCAGCATGATGACGAACGGAGTGGACATTTTGAATCGCTTGTTGTAAATGTTTTTCAACCGGATTAGATTTTATATTAGCATGTTTAGCAATAGATAGACCTGCAACTGTTCCTTGCGCCATCGCGATTTTCCCGCTTTCAATTCCGGTAATATTTCCAGCTACAAATAAACCTGGAAGAGGGGTTTCCATTTCTTCTGAATGAAGCGGGACATGTCCGCCTAATTCCGGAATGTAATGGAAAGGGCATCCCGCTACAGCGGCAAGCTCAGCAAGCGGATATAAACCTCCGGCAATACAAACGAAGTCTGCCTCATATATCTTTTCTGATCCATTAATAACATTTCCATTAGAATCAATGTTAGCAACACGAACACCTTCAACTTGATCCGTTCCGATAATTTCAAGTGCAGCTTTCCGGAGATGAAGTGGTGTCCCGTTTATTTTCATGCCGCTATTTGGATAAAATGTTAATCCAGCTTTTCGAATCCAATCATATTTCATAAAACGGCTACCTATACGCAAGAGAGCAGAAGGAGCGAGGTGAGCTGCATTTAAAAGAGAGTTCAAAACTTCTTCTGGTTCACCAGCTTTTTGGCTTAACTCACTTTTTTCAGGAAGTACAATATGTTCTACTTTAATTCCAGATAATTGTAATTCATTTAAAATAGCGAATGACAAAATGTTAGCACCAATAATGATTCCTTTTTTCCCAACTTGAACCCGGTGGACATTTGTCATAACTTGAGCTGCTCCAATTGACATAACTCCTGGAAGTGTCCAGCCAGGTAGGGGAATAGAATACTCAGCAGCACCAGTAGCAATTAATACGAACGGCGCTTCTAACGTCCCGATATTTGTATGTACGAACCAACAACTCTCATCTTTATCTAAATTATAGACGGAAACACCGCACCGAATATCGACTGAAAGGGATTTTGCTTCTTCGTGAAGGCGTTTTGATTCTTCTATTCCATTCCACCATTCTCCAGTAGGCTCTTGATGTAACTGCCCTAACAATCTCCCGCCTGGCTTCATAAATTCATCAATAACAAGTACGTTAAGTCCAAAACGTGCACAAGAGATAGAAGCTGATAATCCTGCTGGTCCTGCGCCGATAATAATTACATCGCTCATCGCTTTTTCACCATCTCTCTCACGATATTAGGATGCTGTTTGCCACTTTCAACAACCATATCGTTTTCTACAACAGTTAAGCACGCTCGTACGTTCGTTTGATTGTTTACAGTCACGCGGCATTCAGAACAATGCCCGATATTACAATAAATGCCTCGCGGACTCCCGCTATCTTCATGGACCCTTAACGTTCTTATTCCGTTTGCAAGTAAAGCGGCTGCTATCGTTTCATGTTCATAAGCTTCATATTGTTGACCGTTAAATTGAAAAGTGATGCGCTGACTACTATTTAAACTACCTAAAATAGGGTGATGTGTAATTCTACTCATTGATTTTCACCTACCGCTCCAAAAGTAACTGCGCGCACTGGCGGTTGATATTTTAATGGAATTTCATTAGGAGTTACGTCAGGATTTGCACTTTCAATCATTCGATCTATCATCATTCTACATGTGCGACCACCACAAAATCCCATGCCAGCACGTGTTCTTAGTTTTAATTCTCTTGCCGAGCATTTATATTCTGCAATTGTCGATTGTAGTTGTCCATATGTAACTTCTTCACAACGACAAACAATTAAGTTCTCTTTATTCGTCATATGTAATCCTCCTCTAGTTCGATTTGCACAAATTATAATGCAAAAACTATGCCAACATAGAGGAGGAGAGGGGAATTATCCCGCTATTTGCTGGGCAGTAAGCCCCCACCTCAAAATTCAGCGAAAGCAAAGAAGTTAGGTGGGGGGCGGGCTGCCCGTAAAAGCCCGATTGGTGAAGGCTAATAATCAGTGGGGATGAAGAAAACCCCCACTGATTAAAGTTTCACTTTATTGTAACCCCAGTCTTTTTAAACGGTTATATAATGTGGCCCGTGTTACCCCAAGTTGTTTCGCACATTCTAATTTATTCCCATCTAAAATGCGTAAAGCTCTTTCAATTACCTTTTTCTCGTGCTCATCCATCTCTTCTTGTAATGAAAGAATCGTATTATTGTTGCTGAGTAATAGGGAATGAGACGGTTGGTTCTCTAAAGTATCATTTGTGTGAAATGGTAAATATTCTTGTTTTATAATACCGTCGGTCGCGAATACGACGAGTCTTTCAACTACGTTACGGAGCTCGCGAATATTACCTGGCCAATTGTAATGAAGCAACTCATGCATAATGCTTGAAGGTAAGTCACGAATAGGCCTGTTATAGTTTATTGAAAAATCATTTAAGAAGGAATAGGTTAATTCGATAATATCCTCTCGTCTTTCGCGTAGTGGCGGAATATGCAAGCTAACTACATTTAAGCGATAGTATAAATCTTCTCGGAAAGTTCCTTTTCTCATTTCTTCTTGTAAATCACGATTTGTAGCAGTGATAATGCGGAAATCAATATTTATTTCTTTTTCTCCACCAACTCGGTAATACTTTCGTTCTTGCAGTACACGCAAAAGTTTCACTTGCATATCGAGCGGCATTTCTCCAATCTCATCAAGGAATAAAGTACCGCCTTGCGCGAGCTCAATTTTACCTTTCTTACCTTTACTATTTGCTCCAGAAAAAGCTCCTCGCTCGTAACCGAATAATTCACTTTCAAATAACGCTTCTGGGATTGCACCACAGTTGATCGAAATGAAAGGGGCATTTGCTGTTTCGCTCGCTTCATGAATTGCTTTCGCAAATACTTCTTTTCCAACACCGCTTTCTCCAAGGATTAAAACAGTTGATTTCACTGAACAAACCTTTCTAGCTAATTGAATCGTTCTTTGTATGACGGGGCTTTTTCCGTTCATTGCAAGAAAAGGGTCGGATGTATCTTTATATTTCGCTACTTCTTGTTCTAATCGATGCATTTCATGTGACATAGTAAATAGTTTTTCATTTAAAGCGACTTGATTTGTAACATCAGTTTCAGAGACGACTGCGCCGATAATTTCATCGTTACAATAAACTGGGTTTGAATTAATTAATACGAACAAATCAGGGCGAGGCTGATGAAACTGCGCGGTTATGCTTTTTCCGCTATGTAATGATTGCAAAATTTCCAAATCTTTATAATCAAAAAAACGAGTAATCGGTTGTCCGATAATTTCATTATGGTTGACTGAAAAAATCTTTTCGGCGCCATCTGTCCATGTCCGAACGCATTCTTTCTCATCGATGACTGTAACAGAAGAATCAGACGTTTCAATAACAGTGTTATAAAACGCTTGTAGTTCATTGTAATACTTATAAAGAAAAGGAATCATTTGCTTAGTAGTAATACAGCATATAGGTTCTTGGTTTTCGTTAATGATGACAACGGCTAGTTCATGAGAAAATGCGTCGATTAAAGTAGTGAAAGAATCATCTTCATATACAACTGCACAATTCCATTCTTCAGTAGGTGAATGGATGTAATAAAATTTTTCGTTTACGTGCTTGATGTGTGGACCGAAATTTTTAAGATCGATTGACAAAATTTTTATAAACTCTTTTATTGTTGGAAATGAAAATGTCATATTGCCCTCCTGTTATGTATAAAAATTTAGACAGTGATAAAGAAATAATACACCTATTTACGATAAATTTAAAATATTTTTACAAATAAATTTATTTTATATAAATAGTTCTGTATGTAGAGTTGGCACACCAATTGCATAAAAGAAAGTGAGAGATTTAGGAGAAAGGAGGAGTGCTATGTGAGACACTGTGACGTTTTAATAATAGGCGGTGGTATTATTGGATGTTCGATCGCTTATTACACTTCAAAATATGGAAGAGACGTAACAATCATTGAAAAAGGGGAATTTGTCAGTGGGACGTCTTCACGGTGTGATGGGAATATTTTGGCTATTGATAAAGACCCAGGGTTTGATAGTCAAATGTCGCTAGTAAGTCAAAAATTAGTAACGGATTTAAGTGAAGAGTTAGAGCAATCATTTGAATATAGGGCACCAGGAAGCATTCTCGTTTGTGAATCAGACGAAGAGATGGAAGCGGCGCAGCAATGGGTCAATCGGCAAAAAGAAGTTGGTTTACCGTTTCGAATGCTTGATAGACAAGACATAAGAGAGGAATCACCATTTTTTGCAGATGATTTATTAGGTGGTTTAGAATGCGCAACGGATTCGACTGTAAATCCGTACCTTCTTGCTTTTTCACTTCTCGCAGAGTCAAAAAAATTTGGTACGAAAGCTTTTAATCATACAGAAGTAAAAGAAATGAAAAGAGATATAGACGGTTCCTTTATTGTAGAAACAACAAATGGGACGTTTACTGCGAAGCAAGTGGTAAACGCGGCCGGTGTGTGGGCCCCTAAAATTGGACAGATGTTAGATGTGAATATCCCAATCGAACCGAGAAAGGGACATATTATTGTAGCTTCAAGGCAACAACACGTTGGCTGCCGTAAAGTAATGGAATTTGGTTATTTGATTTCTAAATTTGGCGGAAAACGAAAAGTGGATGCTTTAACTGAAAAGTATGGAGTGGCACTTGTATTTGAACCGACAGAAAGCCAAAATTTTTTAATTGGTAGTAGTAGAGAATTTGTAGGATTTCATACGAAGATAAATAACGAGGTAATTAAATGTATTGCGAACAGAGCAATTCGTTTTTATCCGAAAATGGCAGATATGATGGTGATTCGTTCATATGCTGGATTACGCCCGTGGACAGAAGACCATTTGCCAATTATTTCACGAGTGGAACATATTCCAAACTACTTTATTGCAGCGGGACATGAAGGTGATGGAATTAGTCTTGCGGCAGTTACTGGGAAAGTGATTGAAGAGTTATTAAATGAAAAAGAAACAATCATTCCTATTGAACCACTTCGTTTGAGTCGTTTTACAGAAAGGGTGTTAAACGGATGAGGTCACAAAGAGTCTTTACGACGATTGATACACATACTGGCGGGAATCCAACGAGGACATTAATTAGCGGACTTCCTAAGTTAATTGGAGAGACGATGGCAGAGAAGATGTTACATATGAAAAGGGAGTATGACTGGATTCGAAAATTGTTAATGAATGAACCGCGTGGTCATGATGTAATGTCAGGAGCATTGTTAACAGATCCGTGTCACCCTGAAGCTGATATAGGTGTTATATACATAGAGACAGGTGGATATTTACCGATGTGTGGCCACGATACAATTGGTGTATGTACAGCTTTAGTAGAATCAGGTTTAATTCCAGTAGTTGAACCGGTTACTTCTTTAAAGCTAGATACACCAGCTGGCTTAGTTGAAGTAGATATTTCTGTTCAAAATGGTAAAGCGAAAGAAGTTTCCTTTTGTAACATACCAGCTTTTTTACTGAAAAACATTACTGTAGACGTTGAAGGAATTGGAACCGTAGAGGCTGATATTGCGTATGGAGGGAATTTTTATGCCATTATTGATGCGAAATCAGTAGGTTTAGAGTTAGTACCAGAAAATGCTTCTACAATTATCGATAAGGCCATTCATATTAGAAATACGATTAATGAGAGATTTGAAATCATTCATCCAGAGTATTCGTTTATAAGAGGATTAACACATGTTGAATTTTATACAGATCCTACTCATGAAAGTGCACATGTGAAAAATACAGTTGTTGTACCACCAGGTGGGATTGATCGATCTCCATGCGGTACAGGAACATCAGCGAAATTAGCTGTATTATACGCTCATAAAAAAATCGACATCGATGAAGAATTTGTTCATGAGAGTATTGTAGGTTCTTTATTTAAAGGGTGTGTTATGAATACAACATATGTGGAAAATATTGAAGCTGTAGTAACGAAAATTACGGGATCAGCTTGGCTTATGGGTATGCATAGATTTTTTTACAATGAAAAGGATCCACTTAAAGAAGGGTTTTTGCTAATTCCGCCGATGGAGCATGAAACGGAGGATGTAAAATGAACATTCAAAAAATGTATACAGCAGTAGATGTGCACGTAGCTGGCGAAGCATTTCGTGTAATAAAAGATGTACCATGCAAATACTACTACAGTTTAGAACATTTAAATGAACAGTTTTCCGGGGAATTAGCAGAAGAAATGCAGCTTTTATTAAATGAACCACGTGGTTTTATCGGTTTAAATGGATGTATTGTCGTTCCTTCTATTCATAAGGAAGTGGATGCAGCGGTATTGTTTTTTGATCATGAAGGATCTATTCCTCTTCATTATGGCGGTATAGTAGCGGTAATAACAATGTTATTAGAAAGTGGTTATTTAAAAAAGAGAGAGTCTAATCAATACAAAATCGAAACGCTATCTGGAATATTTTCAGTTCATGCGTATGTGGAGCATGATGAAGTTGTATCTGTTTCGTTTGAAAGCAAACTTTGTTATATGGTTGAGAAAGATTTGAAGATTGGTAATATAAATTACTCTCTCATACAAGCAGATAAAGTTTATGCAGTTGTAGAAAAGGATACGTATTCGCCTGAAATTTCTGTTGAAAATATATCTGAATTAAAAAAATGGGGAGAAGCCACACTTGAAGCTATACAAAAACAGACACTTATAAAAAGACTTATTTTAGTAGATTCTTCGCAAAAAGAAAAGAATCATATAAAGTCAATCACATTTCATGAAGATAACTTTATCGTACGTTCACCAGGTTTTGTTTCTACAATTGTGTCTTATGTTCATGCTTTATTTAAAAATGATTATATAGCGGATAAACCTTTTAAAAATGAAAGTATTTTTAATAGCTTTATAACAGTGGAACAAGTGAAGAAAGAAGAATTAGGATACATTTTCCGTTTTGAAAGTAGAGGGTTTATTACAGGAATGCAGACATTTCTATTAGACCCTACGGATCCGTTTCCAGCGGGTTTCTTATTAAAATAAAATGTTAAAGGGAGAGATAAATATGCAAACAATTAAAGGGGCATTTCCAGTATTAATAACACCGATGGATGAATTTCAAGAGATTAATTGGAATGGTGTAAAGCAAAACGTAAACTACTTTATTGAGCAAAAAGTAGCTGGAATTATTATTAATGGAAGTACGGGAGAATTTGTTAGTTTATCAAAAGAAGAACGATTTAACATGGTAGAAACTGTTTTGAAAGAAGTTGATGGCCGTATTCCAGTCATTGTTGGAACTGCAGCGGAAACGACGAAAGAAACGATTGAATATACGAAACATGCAGAAGCGCATGGAGCGGATTGTGCATTAATTATAAACTCTTACTATTGTAAACCGAAGGAAGAGGAAATCTATTTTCATTTTAAAGAAATCTCAAACGCTGTAAATATACCAATTATGCTATACAATAACCCATTTACTTCTGGTGTTGATATGAGTACAGAGCTAATGCTTCGCATTGGTAAAGAGTGTGAAAATGTTACACATATTAAAGAATCTAGCGGAGATATTCGAAAAGCGAGAGATTTAGTAAGACAAGGCGAAGGTGCTTTTCAAGTCTTCTGCGGATCTGAAGATTTAGTTATGGAATCTTATTTAGTTGGTGCCTCGGGATGGGTTTCAGTAGCAGGAAATATTGTTCCAAGTCTCGTTACGAAAATGTATGAGCATTTTCAAAATGGTGAACTAGAAAAAGCGTGGGAAATAAACGATGCTATTTTACCTCTTTGCGAGTTTCTTGAAGGATCAGGGAAATATGTACAAATCGTTAAACGTTCAATGGAATTACACGGGCAAGCCGGCGGACCTTCTCGTTATCCGAGACTCGGATTAACTGAAGAAGAAGACCAAAAGCTTCAAACGATTTTAGCAGAAATTGCAGCTCATGCAGCTGTTTAAATAAGGAGGAGAGTATGTATGTTAACGACAAACATTGAGCTAAAACCAAAAGTGAAAGCGTTTTTAAATGAAGAAGTTAAAATGTTTATTAATGGCGAATTTGTTCCTTCTATTAGTGGGAAGACATTTGAAACATACAATCCAGCGACAGAAGATGTTCTTGCGGTCGTATGTGAAGCGCAAGAAGAGGATATTGATGTCGCAGTAAAAGCAGCAAGATCTGCATTTGAATCGGGTCCGTGGGCAGAAATGACTACTGCTGAAAGAGCACATCTTATTTATAAATTAGCAGATTTAATTGAAGAGCATAGAGAAGAATTGGCACAGCTAGAAGCTTTAGATAATGGAAAACCATATCAAGTAGCACTTGATGATGATATTTCAGCGACTGTAGAAAATTACCGCTATTACGCGGGATGGGCTACAAAAATTGTTGGACAAACCATTCCAATTTCAAAAGATTACTTAAATTACACACGCCATGAACCCGTTGGTGTTGTGGGGCAAATTATTCCGTGGAATTTTCCGCTCGTTATGTCTTCTTGGAAAATGGGTGCTGCACTTGCGACAGGTTGTACGATTGTATTAAAACCGGCAGAGCAAACGCCTTTATCTTTACTATATACAGCGAAGCTATTTAAAGAAGCTGGTTTTCCAAATGGTGTCGTAAACTTTGTACCAGGTTTCGGCCAAGAAGCAGGAGCGGCAATTGTAAACCATCATGATATTGATAAAGTAGCTTTCACAGGTTCAACAGTTACAGGAAAATATATTATGCGCCAATCTGCAGAATCATTATAGGTACGTTTTTATG
>NZ_BOQD01000187.1 GCF_018332515.1 Bacillus hominis
ATTCCGAATCTTATATATATATGTGTGTTTTATAGTTCAGATGAATTTAAATATTTACTTGGGATTTTCAAAAAAATTGTAGGAGTAGTATTTGTGAGGTTTAAAAAGAAGAAATTGGAACTATAGATGGATTTAGTAACATGTTTGTGTTCATCTATCCAAGCTATTATACCTCTTATTACATAGGATATATAAAGTAATAAAGAGGTGATAAGTTTAAAATGACTATTAAAGCTAATCTTGAAGATCTTGATAATTTAGATTTGATAACTCAGTTACCTGTAAATGGTGATGTTTTGACTTATGATGGCACTAAAGTAAAATGGGTTCCTAAAAAGTCAATGCTTAAAACTGATACAATAATGGATCAATCTAATTCTTATGTAATAGAATTAGATAAATGGGATATAAAAAATGATGGAACCAATCCACTGGCTACTACTAAAGGAATAAATGAAGCAATTGTATGGGCTAAATCTAGTGGATATAATCATATTATATTACCTAGTGGAACATATGGTTTGAAAATTAATAGTACATCATTCTCGTGTATTATTATGCAAAGTGGGATTCATTTTGAAATGGCTGATGGGTGTAATTTGCAATTAGAAAATAATTCATCTCCTTGGTATAGAATATTCGAAATTAAAAATGTAAAGAATGTGAAAATTAGTGGTGGGAAAATTATTGGAGACAAAAAGGGACATATTTATGAATTAGGGGTGAAATTTGTTAGAGGGGGAGTAAATGCAGATGGCTCCTTAAATAATAATCCGAATTTTATTCGTAGTGAAGTTTTGGATCGAAACGAACAACCGGGAATTTTAAAAGTATTTAGATTATGGAAAATTCCAAATGTAGTAACTTCAGCATATAGTTTTTATCAGTACAAAGATACTATTTCCAGTAGTACACTTGTAGGTGTTAGAACGAATGGACAATTTGCTCCAGCATCTCCAACTGGAAGGGGATGGTTTGACGAAATAGAAAAATGTAATAAAATGATTTTTGTTATTGATATTACATCGTCCCCTTTAAGTGATGAACAAATTTCGAAAATTAGTGCAAAGATAGACAGCCAAAATTATACTCATGAGTGGGGACAAGGGATTGAAATGTTGGGCTCACATCAAATTGAAATTGAAAATATAGAGATAAGTGATTGTACTGGTGATGCTATTTCTACAGGTTGGTTACAATATAAACTGAATCCATCAGAATATACGCAAGAAGATATGGGATCTCATATTTATATTTATGATTGCAATATACATCATTGTAGAAGACAAGGTATAACTTTAGGTGCTTCAAATGATACGTATGTTTTTAAAAATCAAATTCATCATATCGGTAAAAATGATGATGGTGTTACAACAGACTTTCGGAGTGGGGCAGCACCAATGTTTGGGATAGATATCGAATCAATGGTGGGAGAAAGTAATATTCCGTATAAATTCCCTTATTACAAACAAGATGGGTTGGAAGTGAATTTTAGACTATTTATTTTTAATAACTATATCCATGATAATGAACGTGGGCATTTTGTAAATACTGACGGAAATTATGTTACTTTAGAAAATAATATATTTGAAGGGTATAATATTGGAAGTGTTAGTTCTGACCAAAAGACAATGGGAATCAAATATCTTAATAACTCTTTTATCAATTGTTCATTAAGTGTAAAAGGAAATCACTTAGTTGATGGTGCTGATTTTAATAATGGTCAATGTAAAATGATAGATGTGGAAGGGGCTATTGTACGGAATATACAGGTGAAAGAAGGAGCCTTTTTGGTATCTAGTGTTTATGGATATTTTGGAACACCATCAGTAAATGTGGTAACTAGTACATTTACCTATAGTCAGCCGCATAAAATGGGAAATACAGCGAAAGTATGTTTTGAACAATGGGTTGGAAGGGTTCCAGCAGGAATTGATGTAAATAAACTATATTATGTGGTGAATAGGACAGATACAAGTTTTCAAGTATCTGAAGCAGTAGGAGGCGCACCGATTATTATTACAGATGAAGGAGAAATAGGATTTAATATTAGCCGATATAATTATGGTCGGTGTTATGTGGAAAATGTGCTGGTCGAACGTGAGTGGAGAGCAAATACAGCAGTCGATGTGGGGTGCACACTATTGATGACGGGTGGTGTAGTGAAGAATATAACAGTGAAAAATTATGATATAGATATTAAACCACCGTATAACTATGTAGGAAGACCGATAACTTTAAATAATTTAACAGTTATTGAAGGTGCATCTAATATAGAATGTTGCAATATAAATAATGGGAGTTTTATTAAAGCAAAGGCTAAAAGATTAGGAGGAGATATTACATTTGGTTCTAATGATGTAAAATATATGAGAAGAATAAATGCAAATAATTGTTCTTTTGAAAGTGTAGATGTCAATTTAGAAGGAAATGTAATTCTGGCAAATAGTACTTTTGTGAAGTCTGGTATTGGGAAATCAGCTAGTGGTCTCAACTCTTCTATGCTTCTAAATAGTTATTTAGAAAATAGTAAAATTAATTTGTATTGGTTAGTCAAAAAAAATCATATGACGATAGCTAAATGTACTTTTAACAATGTTATAGTTTCTGCACGAGATGGAGTTCGTATGATGGATAATTTGGATGTTTCGAACAATTAATCGGTAATAGTTATTTTATGGCGGGGTTTTACACGAACCAACGAATGAATCATTGAAGAAAGTCACTATGTTTGATTATCAACATAGTGGCTTTTTTATTATAAGTTTAACATAGTACTCATAATATTTGAAAATATTATATCTAACTTTAGACAGCGGATTTTTAGGATGCATTAGGGATAATGTACAGGATTGGAGATCTAGGGAATTTATTTGTAAATACAATTAAAAATGGTTAATACCCTTTGGTTGTTCTTAATATCGAATGTAATGGTTCATTATGTTGATTTTGTGGGGGCTAATTATGAACAAAGATATGAGAGAGAACTCAAAAATATTATTGGAATACGATAAGAGTTTTAGAAACAAACCAAGAATAGCATATATTTTGCAAGTGCATAAAAATCCAAAACAAGTAAACCAGTTTATTAGTCAATTGATTTCAGAAAAATATGGAGATGTATTTGTTCATATAGATAAAAAAAATTTCGATGAAATATATCCTTTGATATCCAAAAATAAAAATTTAACAATATTAAATAAGAGTGTGGATGTACAATGGGGAGATATTAGTCAAGTAGAGGCAACTATACTGCTATTAAAAGCAGTATTGGAAACACAACGTAAATACGATTTTGTCTGTTTTAGAAGTGGTCAAGATTTAGTGGTAAAAAATGGATTTGGGGAGTGTTTATTAAAGAATAGCAATAAAATATTTATGACTACAACACATGTAGATCGAAATAATCCAGATGCGTCTTTTCCAAATATCAGATGGCCAAAAGTTACAAGAAAACAATACAGTATATTCCATCCTTTTAGGTTTTTCAGAAGGTTGATCATGATTCTATATGGATTTGGAATAAATATATTTTCAAATCCATATAAATTACCTGATAAAATGGAATTTTACCACGGCTCATCATGGTTTTGTATTCCATTGGATGTTGCAAAATATATTATAGAGTTTTTGGAACAAAATAGC
>NZ_BOQD01000188.1 GCF_018332515.1 Bacillus hominis
AGGAAGCAGAAGAAGTTGTGGAATTAGAAAAATCTAAGGAAGCAGCCGAAGTTGCGGAGTTAGAAGAATCTGAGGAAGCAAAAGTTGTGGAATTAGAAGAATCTGAGGAAGCAGAAGAAGTTGTGGAATTAGAGGGATCTGAGGAAGCAGAAGAAGCTGTGGAATTAGAAGAATCTGAGGAAGAAGCCGAAGTTGCGGAGTTAGAAGAATCTAAGGAAGAAGAAGCTGTGGAATTAGAAGAATCTGAGGAAGCAGAAGAAGCTGTGGAATTAGAAGAATCTGAGGAAGAAGCCGAAGTTGCGGAGTTAGAAGAATCTAAGGAAGCAGAAGAAGTTGCGGAGTTAGAAGAATCTAAGGAAGAAG
>NZ_BOQD01000189.1 GCF_018332515.1 Bacillus hominis
AAGGAAGCAGAAGAAGTTGCGGAGTTAGAAGAATCTAAGGAAGAAGCAGAAGCTGTGGAATTAGAAGGATCTGAGGAAGAAGCAGAGGTTACGGAGTTAGAGGAATCTAAGGAAGCAGAAGAAGTTGTAGAATTAGAGGAATCTAAGGAAATAGAATTAGTTACGGAATTCGCATTAGAGGAAACACCGCAAGAAGAAGTAATTGAAGAAACGATGAATACAGAGTCGTTAGAAAATATAGCAGTTGTAGAGCAACCAGTGATTTCTCAGCAAGAAACAATTGAGTTCATGGAAGAAAGTGAAGTATTCGTACCAGTTTCAGAAGCAGATGAGCAAACGAAGAAAGATGTTCAAAGCTTTGCGAATGTTTTAATTGAAGAAGCTGAAGAAAAGAAACAAGTTGTTGGAGAACAGCCTGCTGCACAAAAAGAAGAGCCGAAACGTGAGAAAAAGCGTCATGTTCCATTTAACGTTGTCATGTTAAAACAAGACAGAAAGAAGTTAATGGAAAGACATGCGGTAAGAACGAACGTAACGCAATCTACTGTCGGTGAACGAGTAACGGAAAAACCAATGCAGCAAGTAGTGGTAGAAACCCAAATGGAAGAAAAACCAATGCAGCAAGTAGTGGTAGAAACCCAAATGGAAGAAAAACCAATGCAGCGAGTAGCGGTAGAAACCCAAGTAGAAGAAAAACCGATGCAACAAGTAGCTGTGGTTGGACAAGTGCAAGAGCAAATTTCAAGTACGGAAGTACAAGAGAAAGCATATGTTGTAAATCAAAAAGAGAACGATATGCGCAACGTACTACAAACGCCACCGAAATATGAACTTCCGTCATTAACGTTGTTGTCGATTCCACAGCAGGCAGCATTAGATAATACGGAGTGGCTAGAAGAACAGGAAGAATTATTAAATACGACATTTAATAATTTCCATGTTGGAGCACATGTTATTAATGTGTCACAAGGGCCGGCGGTAACTCGTTTTGAAGTACAACCAGACCCAGGTGTGAAAGTAAATAAAATTACAAATTTAAGTGATGATATTAAGTTAAGTTTAGCTGCGAAAGATATTCGAATTGAAGCGCCAATTCCAGGGAAGAGTGCAATTGGAATTGAAGTTCCGAACAAGGAAAGTAAGCCAGTATTCCTTCGTGAAATTTTAAGAAGTCCTGTATTTACAAAGAGTGAATCACCGCTTACAGTTGCGCTGGGGCTTGATATTTCAGGTGATCCAGTTGTAACGGATATTCGAAAAATGCCACATGGACTTATTGCGGGTGCAACTGGTTCAGGGAAAAGTGTGTGCATTAACGCGATTTTAACGAGCATTTTATATAAAGCGAAGCCGCATGAAGTGAAGTTGATACTAATTGATCCGAAGATGGTTGAGCTGGCACCATATAATTCTGTTCCACATCTTGTAGCACCTGTTATTACTGACGTAAAAGCAGCTACAGCTGCGTTAAAGTGGGCGGTTGAAGAGATGGAACGTCGTTATGAATTGTTTGCTCATGCTGGTGCTCGTGATTTAACTCGTTACAATACGATTGTAAGTGGGAGAGAAATCCCAGGTGAGACATTACCTTATATTGTAATCGTCATTGACGAGTTAGCGGACTTAATGATGGTTGCTCCTGGTGATGTTGAGGAAGCGATTTGTCGTATTGCACAAAAAGCTCGTGCTTGTGGTATTCACTTATTAGTTGCGACGCAGCGTCCATCTGTAGACGTTATTACAGGTTTAATTAAATCAAACATTCCAACGCGTATTGCGTTTACGGTATCATCTCAAGTTGATTCGCGTACGATTATCGATATTGGGGGCGCGGAGAAATTACTTGGCCGTGGTGATATGCTATTTTTAGGAAACGGCACGTCTAAACCAGTTCGTGTACAAGGCGTATACGTATCAGATGATGAGATTGAAAGAACAGTTGATCATGTGAAAAAGCAAATGAAGCCAAATTACTTATTTAAGCAAGAGGATTTATTAGCAAAATCAGAGCAGAGTGAGTCTGAAGATGAACTATTTTTTGATGCATGTCAATTTGTTGTAGAGCAAGGGGGAGCGTCCACATCTTCTGTACAGAGAAAATTCCGTATTGGTTATAATCGCGCGGCACGTCTAATTGAAGAGATGGAGTCGCAAGGGATTATTTCTGAAGGAAGAGGAACGAAACCGAGAGATGTCCTTATTTCTGAGGATGAATTCGCTGCTATGCAGGAAACGAATGTATAGTAAACGGTTTTGCTGTATACTAAGAGAAAATGTTGGATAGTAAAGTAGGGAGTAAAGCGACATGAAAGAAATTGAATTAAAATTAAAAGGTGAAATAAATCGACTAACAAATAAAACATTTAAATTCGATGAACGTGTTGGAGAAGGTTGGTTCTCTGCCGTTTACTTTTTAAAAACTAGAGAAATCATTGAAGAATTTCGCCCGAAAAGTGTTGTAACAATGCAGTTTTTCCAAAAAGAACATGCAGTTCTTTGCGGAGCAGATGAGGTAATCGCATTGCTACAAACATTCGCCAAAAATCCTGAGGAATTAGAAATTCATTCTTTAAAGGATGGCGATAATATTAGTCCGTTTGAAACAGTTTTAACAATTCATGGTCCTTATGAATACTTCGGCTTTTTAGAAGGTGTAATTGATGGGATTTTAGCTCGTCGTACATCAGTTGCGACAAACGTATATAACGTTGTCCAAGCTGCACGTAGTGTAGATAAAGAAAAACCGGTTATTTTCATGGGAGATCGTGACGATCATTATACGCAACAAGCTGGTGACGGCTATGCGGCATACATCGGAGGTATGAGCGCGCAAGCGACGCATGCAATGAATGAATGGTGGGGCAGAAGTGGTATGGGGACGATGCCTCACGCTTTAATTCAAATGTTTAATGGTGATGTTGTTGAAGCAGCAAAGGCATATCATAAAAAATTCCCAGAAGATGAATTAGTCGTACTAATTGATTACAACAATGATGTCATTACAGATGCACTTCGCGTAGCGCGTGAATTTGGATCAACATTAAAAGGTGTACGTGTAGATACGTCTCGTACAATGATTGATCAATATTTCATTCGTCATCCAGAAGTACTTGGAACATTCGATCCACGTGGTGTAAATCCATCACTTGTATTTGCACTTCGTAAGGCTCTTGATGAGGAAGGTTTCCAACATGTAGATATCGTTGTAACTGGTGGGTTTGATGAGAAACGTATTCGTGAATTTGAAGCTCAAAATGTTCCTGTCGATATATACGGAGTAGGAAGTAGCTTATTAAAAATGAATATTGGTTTTACTGGTGATAACGTAGAATTAAATGGAAAACCAGAAGCGAAAGCTGGTCGTAAATACCGTCCAAATCCACGTCTAGAGCGTGTTCAATTAGAAACAAAAGAAGATATGTAAAAGCGAGAAAAACTGATAGGTGATTGACCCTATCAGTTTTTCTGTTATCATAGTATAGCGGCTTGTTTTTTGCTATAATAAATGTGTTATGGACATAAAAGAAGTACGTACGAGTTTATCATTGATAAGTGAATATAAAAAGAAATTCACTGCATCAGAAATGTATGATGATTACCAAAATAAGAAAAGATTCATATACTGTCTTATAGATAGGCCGTTGTATTAGTTCGAAATGTTGGAGGTTCTTTAAGATGACAGTTTACCATTTTGTAGGAATTAAAGGAACAGGAATGAGTTCATTAGCGCAAATTCTTCATGACATGAAGCATACTGTTCAAGGGTCTGATTATGAAAAGCGTTTCTTTACACAAACAGCATTGGAAAAGCGTGGTATTTCCATCCTTCCTTTTGATAAAAATAATATTAAAGAAGGACAAGTGATTATCGCGGGAAACGCATTTCCTGATACGCATGAAGAAATCGTAGAAGCCAAAGAATTAAATATACCAGTACATCGTTACCATCACTTTTTAGGTGACCTTATGAATCAGTACACAAGTGTTGCTGTAACTGGTGCACATGGAAAAACATCAACAACTGGTTTGTTAGCCCATGTAATGCAAGGTGCACACCCAACATCTTACCTTATTGGAGATGGAACGGGGCATGGGGTAGAAAATAGTAAGTATTTTGTATTTGAAGCTTGTGAGTATCGTCGTCATTTCTTGTCTTACTATCCAGACTATGCAATTATGACAAATATCGATTTCGATCATCCAGATTATTTTACAGACGTCAATGATGTATTTAATGCATTCCAAGAGATGGCATTGCAAGTGAAAAAAGGTATTATTGCATGTGGTGATGATGAAGAACTCCAAAAAATTCAAGCGAAAGTACCTGTTATTTTCTATGGATTTGGAGAAGATAATGATTTCCAAGCACGTAACATTCAAAAGAGAACTGATGGTACTATATTCGATGTATTCGTTCGTAATACGTATTATGATACGTTCAAAATTACAGGATACGGCGATCACAGCGTATTAAATGCATTAGCAGTTATCGCGCTTTGCCATTACGAAAACGTTGATGTAGAAGCAGTTAAACATCAACTAACAACATTTGAAGGTGTTAAACGTCGCTTTAATGAAAAACCGATGGGAGAGCAAGTTATCATTGATGACTATGCACACCATCCGACAGAAATTAATGCAACGATTGAAGCAGCTCGTCAAAAACATCCAGAGCGTGAAGTTGTCGCTGTATTCCAGCCGCATACATTCTCACGTACAGAAAAATTTTTAGATGAGTTTGCAGAAAGCCTAAGCAAAGCTGACCAAGTATACTTATGTGATATTTTCGGATCAGCACGTGAAAACAAAGGTGAATTAACAATTGAAGATCTGCAAAAGCGTATTGACGGTGCAGAATTAATTACAGATACAACAACGGATGTATTAAAGAAACATAAAAACGGCGTTCTAATTTTCATGGGCGCAGGTGACATCCAAAAATTCGAAGCAGCTTACGTAAAAGAAGTTCAAGTTGCAGAGAAGTAAGAAGCAAGACGCATAGCTATGGCTGTGCGTCTTTTTTGTTGTGTACGATTTTTATTCCGCTATTTGCCGGGGGTAGTAAAACTCTCACCTTAAAATTCGGATGGAGTAAAGAGTGGGAGCCCTGCTGTCCGTAAACGCCCGATTGGTGAAGGCTAATAATCAGTGGGGGATGAACAAAATCCCCACTGATTAAAGTTTCACTTTATTTACGTATTGACCTAGAGTTGACTCTAGGATGTAAGATGAAAATGTAAAAACAAGGGGGAGAGAACATGTATAAAATCGGTGAAGTAGCAGAGTTAACAGGGATGGGTATTCATACTTTACGCTACTATGAAAAATTAGGATTATTACCACCACCAACGCGAAATAGCGGCATTCGGCAGTATACAGAAGGTGATGTGCGTTTATTAAAATTTTTATACTCATTAAAACAAACTGGCATGTCATTAGAAGAGATGGGGGAGTTTGCGAGTGATGGATGTATTATAGAGGAAATTAGGCAGAGGAAAAAGGAAGTACCAGCGAAAGTAAAAAAGAGAATTTCAATTTTAACAACTCACTTAGAGCGTTTAAAAGAACAACAGGAACAATTGCAAAAAGTAGTTCAGCTAACAGAGGAGAAGTTAGAAATTTATTATGGTTTTCTAGAAGAGAAAAAACCGGAGGCTGACAATGAAGAATAAAGTATATGCTCAGCTGTTAGGGTTTGCGATATTTACTGGCGGGACATTTAATGCTTCGAAATATGCGGTGCAGTATTTCGAAGCAAGTCATATAGCAGCATGGCGTTTTGGGATTGCTGCATTTGTGATGTTATGTTTGTTAAAAATACGAAAAGATTTTGAGTTGGAAGTATGGAGGCAGAATAGAGCCTATTACCTTTTGTTAGGTATTGTTGGTGTATTCGGCTTTAACTTCTTTTTCTTTTCAGGAATGAAACATACAGAAGCTATTAATGGTGCACTTATTATGGCGACAAATCCGCTCGTTACGACGTTATTAGCAAGTGTCATTTTACGAGAGAAAATAGTGAACCGCCAAGTAATTGGAATGTTACTTGCACTAATTGGTGTTGTTTTTGTGCTTACACAAGGCTCGTTTACCACACTACAAAATTTATCATTTTCAAAAGGGGATTTTTATATTTTATTAGGGAATATTTGCTGGGCGTTATACGGTGTATTAAGTAGAAGGTTTATTAAAACTGGTAGCCCAATACAAACTACGACATATACGATGACTATTGGTGCCCTTGCCTTTATTATGATATCTTCTACGCAAAAAAGTATAGTACCAGTTTTGGAAATTCCCTTATTAGCTTGGGGAGCGATTCTCTTTATGGCAATTGGAATGAGTGTGCTTGGTTACTTATGGTGGAATAATGGAATTGCTCAAATTGGTGCAGCGAGAACATCTTTATTTTTTAATTTAGTGCCTGTTGTTACAATGCTTATTTCTTATATTGAAGGAGTCAATATAACATCCGCACAATTTGTAGGAATGATATTAGTTGTTACGGGAGTATTGTGTTCTTCTGGTTTTATACAAAGAAAACCAAAAGAACGTGTGAATATTTAACATTTTCTATCTAGAAATGTTAGAATAATAAGAAAAATAAAAAGGGGCTAAAAAACATGTTCACACTCCGAGTAGATGACGAAATCGAATTACAATTATTAGAGAAGCATCATAAAGAGGAATTGTATCAATTAATAGACCAAAACCGTAATCATTTACGAAGCTGGCTCCCTTGGGTAGATGGGACGAAATCTGCTGATGCTTATGATGATATTTTTCCGATGTGGTTAAAGAAATTTGCAGAGGGCGATGGGTTTGAATCTGGCATACGTTATAAAGGAAAGCTTGTTGGGATGGTGGGGATTCATCCGGTGAGCTGGGGTAAGAAAGCTACGAGTCTTGGATATTATCTTGCAGAAGATGCTGGCGGGAAAGGTATTATGACGCGTAGCGTAAAGGCTGTACTTCACTATGCATTTGAAAATTTAAAACTTAATAAAATTGAAATTCGGTGCGGTGTTGGAAATACGAAAAGCCGCGCAATTCCAGAACGTTTAGGGTTTAAGTTAGATGGTATTTTAAGAGAAGACGAATGGTTGTATGATCATTTTTATGATATTGCTGTTTATAGTTTATTAGCTTCAGAATGGAAAGAGATTCGATGAATGAGAAGATTCGTATTATTCCGTATGAAAGTAAGTTTCAAGATGAAGTAGTAAATCTCATTGTTCATATTCAGCAAAAAGAGTATAATGTTCCGATTACGAAAGAAGAGCAGCCTGACTTACTTGAAATAGAAACGTTCTATCAAAGGGACAACGGAAACTTTTGGGTAGCAATTTATGATGGAATAGTAGTTGGAACAGTAGCTGTATTAGATATTGGGAATAATCAAGTAGCGCTAAGAAAAATGTTCGTGAAGAAAGAGTTCCGCGGAAAAGAATGGGGCGCATCACATATGCTTCTTCAAAAAGCAATTTCGTGGGCTGAGGATAAAAAGTTGAAAGATATTTATTTAGGAACGACAGTGAAATTTTTAGCGGCACATCGTTTTTATGAAAAGAATGGTTTCCAGAGTGTGAATATAGAAGAGTTGCCCAAAAGTTTTCCAGTGCTAGAGGTAGATAAGAAATTTTATAGATATATTGTTTGAAAAGGCCATTCTTAAATGGTCTTTCTTTATGAGGTTAGATGGAAATTATGGTATAATTTAGGGTAGGGGGTGTAGGTATGAACTTTCCGATTCAAAGAAGTAAATCAGCATTAATTTTCGTTAGTCTTACGTTAGCTTTTATGTTTGTGTATCCAATTGTCATGCTTTTCACAAATCAAGAGCAGTGGATGTCAGCATTGATTGGAATGGGGTTATGCTTCATTGTAAATGTACCACTCGTTTGGGAAATATTCATTAAAAAACATAAAGTAGAAAATGGTGTGTTAAAATACGGTATTTTAAATGATGATGTTGTATTAAAAGACATAAGAATTATTCGGCGAGTTGGGAAGTACCTTGAAATTACGACGAATGCATATAAAGTACATATGATTGCGGTGCCGCAAAATATGAAGCAGTTTTTATCGCTTGTTGAGAAAGCAAATCCACATGTGAAAATAGAAAAATAGCTCTATATAGCGCAGGAGGATTAGAAATGAAAAAAATCTGTATGCTGTTTTTGTTGCTGTTAACTACATCTATTCTCTTAATAGGATGTAGTACGAAGAAAGAGAAGTCTGATGTTAGCTTAGAAAAGGCACAAAAAATTGAAATAGAATCGCTTATTGATTCGAGTGATAAAAAAACAATTACCGATAAGAACGAAATCACAAAGTTATTTGAATCAATCAAAATGGATGAGTGGGAAATGGAATCGGCTCCTATGGATACTCCGCAAGGGAAAACGTTTAAAATGTATCAAGAGGATACACCGAAATTATTGGATTCGAGTAAAGATAAAAAAGAGTTACATGAAATTGGTACTATGACAGTATATAAAGATGTTCCTTATGTTGAGGTTAAATTGAAAATTAATAAAATAAAAAATAAAAATAGTTTTAAAGTACCAGAAGATGTGGCTAAAAAATTATTAGAGTATTAATGAAAAAGCGCTCGGAATTCTATCCGAGCGCTTTTTTATGTTATTTTAAGTTCTCTGGGTTTAAAGCTTCTAACTCAGGAACAACGAAGCGTCCGTCTTTGCGGATTAGTACGTCGTCGAAGTAAATTTCGCCGCCGCCGTATTCAGGGCGCTGGATGCATACTAAATCCCAATGGATGTTCGAGTTGTTGCCGTTCCATGCATCATCGTAAGCTTGTCCAGGAGTGAAGTGGAAGCTACCATCGATTTTTTCATCGAATAGGATGTCTCCCATTGGATGTAAGATGTATGGGTTTACGCCGATTGCGAACTCACCAACGTAGCGTGCGCCTTCGTCTGTATCGAAGATTTTGTTAATACGCTCTGAATCGTTTGCAGTTGCTTCAACGATTTGGCCATTCTCAAACTTAAGTTGTACATTTTCAAATGTATAACCGTTGTAAGGAGATGGTGTGTTGTAAGAAACTGTACCGTTAACAGAATCGCGAACTGGTGCAGAGTATACTTCACCGTCAGGAATGTTTAAATGACCTGAGCATTTAATAGCTGGAATGTCTTTAATAGAGAATGTTAAGTCAGTTCCAGGACCAGTTAAACGAACTTTATCTGTTTTATTCATTAATGTAACAAGGCTATCCATCGCCTTATCCATTTTACCGTAGTCTAAGTTACATACTTCGAAGTAGAAGTCTTCGAAAGCTTCTGTGCTCATTTTAGCAAGCTGCGCCATAGAAGCATTTGGGTAGCGAAGAACAACCCAGCGTGTTTTCGGAACGCGGATGTCTCTATGAACTTTCTTACCAACTGTTTGACCGTGAACTTTCATACGCTCACTTGGAACGTCAGCTTGTTCGTTAATGTTGTCGCCAGAGCGAAGACCGATGTAAGCGTCCATATCTTTCATTACGCTTGCTTCATATGCAGCGATTTGTTCGAAATGTTCTTCAGTAGCACCCATTAATAAAGAGCGATCTACTTGATGATCTTTTAAAGAAACGAATGGGAAACCACCAGCTGCATATGCTTCTTTTACAAGTGCAGTTACAAGTTCTTTTTGTAAGCCAAAGTTTTCAATTAATACTTTCTCACCTTTTTGTAATCGGATAGAGTAGTTAATTAAATTGTATGCTAACTTTTCAATGCGTGGATCTTTCATATGTAAAGCCTCCCTGCTAATTATGTATCCTCTCCTATTGTAACCTACTTAGTGGAATTTGTTGAATGATTTATGTTAAAGTTAACGAATAAGTATGAAAATTCTAATGAAAAGATAGGGATTAGAACGAAACAGAAAATGATTGTATAATAAAAGAAAGTATGAAAAAGATAAAGGAAGTGATGAAATGCAAGTTCTTTTATACGTAAGTGCGGCTATTATTGCAGTTGCTTTCGCTGTATTAGTAGTGTATGTATGTAGAACGTTGTTATCGGTTCAGAAGACGTTAGAAAACGTTGCAAGTACGTTAGAAGGTTTAGAAAAGCAAATGCAAGGAATAAGCGTAGAGACGGAGCAATTATTACATAAGACAAATGCGTTAGCTGACGATATTCAACAGAAGTCACAGTCGCTAAATAAAGTAGTAGCAGGTGTAGATGGAATCGGAACGACGATTCACTCTTTAAATACGAAGCTTCGCAATGTTTCAGAGTCTGTTACGGACGAAATTGAAAATAATGCAGATAAAGTAGCACAAGTTGTACAGTGGAGCAGCGCAGCAATTGAAGTATACAATCATTACCGTGCTACGAGACAAGAGAAAAAGATTGAAAAAGAAGAGCGTAAACTTGAGAGAGCTGAGCAGAAGGCTGAAAAGAGAGAGAAGCGTTCTAGACTTCGCATGAGAGGTGAGTAATGATGAGTATGATGAAGATTGAAACAATTGAAGAACTTGAAGCGTTAGTAGAAAAGAACGAGCCTTACGTTCTTTTTAAACATAGTACGACATGCCCAATTAGTCACGGTGCATATACAGAGTTTCAAGCGTATTGTGGTGAAGAAAGAGAAGTGCCAGCATATTACTTATACGTACAAGATGCGAGAGATGTTTCGAACCATGTTGCAGAGCAGTACAGCATTAAGCATGAATCTCCGCAAGTGCTATATATTAAAGATGGAATGGTAGTATGGCATACATCGCATTGGAATATTAAAAAAGAAGCTTTAGAAGAGAATGTAAAATAGGGAGAGGCAAGCGAAGGGCTTGCTTCTTTTTTATTTTGTTACAATATATTTAATGGTACACTGTAGATACATTAAAACTAAGTAAATTGACTTTTGAAAGTGGGTTTTAAGCAATGAAGAAAATGGCGTTATTCATCGCAAGCTTAAGTTTATTACTGGGGGCTTGCAGTAATAATACTATTGAGAAGAAAGATGAAGTTGTACAGAAAGATACGAAAGAAAAAAGTATGATTCCAAGAACTGCTGTTTCTAAGGATTATTATAGAACTGTTATTCCTTTAAAAGAACAAAAGGTAATTAATACGGTTAATGTTAAAACTAATTCTAAACTAGATTTAGCAGAATATGAAAATGGTTTAATGAATATCGCTTCAAAACAATTCGATACAGAAAATTACGTATTACAATTAAATCAATATATTCCAGAGAAAACAATTGATGAATTAGTTACGAAACAAGAAGTACCAGTTTTGACTAATATTATAGAACAGGACTACTTCGGCAAACAGAATTCAAATGAACTAAGCTTATCTGGTGTTGTTATTGGTTTATCTATGTCTTCAAGTGTATCTAATGAGGAAGCTATTTCTAAAGGTACTGAAGTCGCTAAGGGGCTTATAGAAGCTATTAATAAAAATGATAAATATAACAAATCTCCAATTACGTTTGCTATATTCAAGCAAGAAAGTACAAGTTCTTTAAAGAATGGTACTTATATTTCAAGCGCTACTGTTCAAAAGAATGAGACTAACCTTGGAAATTGGGATACTATTGATGAAAAATCGTATTCGTATCCTTCTCAAGAATTTGAGGGAGCACAAGGAGAAGACAATAAAAAGTTAGATGATTTTTCGGAAGCAATAAAGAAATTCTCTCCAGGAGATTATATCCCTGTTAATGCTAAGATTTCTTATAAGCAAAATAAGATGGATAAATTAAAGATGGATATTGTTGTTAAATATAATGGTAAGTCAGAATTAATGGCACTCTCTCAAATGGCTGCTCAAAGTATGTTAGAAAAATTCCCTAAAGATGCTAAAGTTCAATTACAGATAAAGTCCGAGAGTAAAATTGAGGCTGTTATTATAAAAGAGAAGAACAGCGATAAACCGTTTGTTTCTTTCCTATAATAAAAAAAGACAGTTTTTAAGCTGTCTTTTTTATTTTATAAATTTTCCGCAGTTCAATGAGTTTATGAAAGAATTAAAAGCATTCGGAAGTAAATTATAAAAAGATTTCTTAGTCTATGTAGCCTTTGTTACATAGACTTTTTACAAAATTTGACCTTTTTTGCATAAAAAATACGAAAATACGAGAAAAGAAGCGAATTTTTTCGAAACTTTTGCGGGAAAATATTGTATGACCCTGCATTTTTATCGTATCATTAGTAAAAGGAAGAACTCGGGACGATTGTTGGCATCTGCAAATAGAGTTGATGTCTTTTTTTCATTCAAGTGAACCGATACATAAAAATAGATAACATAAATAGAAGGAGTGTGCGAAGAGATGAACGTAACAATCTATGATGTAGCGCGTGAAGCAAATGTTTCAATGGCTACCGTATCACGTGTTGTGAATGGTAACCCAAATGTAAAGCCTACAACAAGAAAGAAAGTATTAGAAGCAATTGATCATTTAGGATACCGCCCAAATGCGGTAGCACGTGGACTAGCAAGTAAGAAGACAACTACAGTGGGTGTTATTATTCCTGATATCTCAAATACGTTTTATGCAGAACTTGCTCGTGGAATTGAAGATATCGCAACAATGTACAAATATAACATCATTTTAAGTAACTCTGACCAGAACAAAGAGAAAGAGTTCCACTTATTAAATACGATGCTTGGGAAACAAGTGGACGGAATTGTTTTCATGGGTGAAGATATTACAGATATTCATGTTGAAGAGTTCAAAAAATCTCCAGTGCCAATTGTATTAGCAGCATCATTTGATGAGCAAAATGAAACATCATCAGTAAATATTGATTATACACAAGCAGCTTACGATGCAATGAAGCATTTTATTGAGCAAGGACATAAACGTATCGGTTTCGTCGCTGGTCCTTTCATTGATAAAGCAGGAAGCGCGAAGAAGTTAGAAGGTTATAAAAAAGCTTTAGAAGAAGCAGGTATTTCATATGATGAAAATCTTGTAATCGATGGAGATTACACATATGATTCAGGCTTAGAAGCATTTGAAAAGCTTTGGAGTATGGATGAAAAACCAACAGCCATCTTCGTATCTTCTGATGAAATGGCATTAGGTGTAATCCATGCAGCACAAGACGCGGGATTAAACGTACCAACTGATATCGAAGTGCTTGGTTTTGACAACACACGTCTTGCATTAATGGTGCGCCCACAGCTTTCAACAGTTGTACAACCAATGTATGATATCGGTGCAGTAGCAATGCGTCTACTAACGAAATATATGAACAAAGAAAAAGTAGAAGATCACACAGTTATCTTACCTCACCGTATCCAATTTAGGGATTCAACGAAGTAAGAATAAAAAAGCTCACAGCGATTGCTGTGAGCTTTTATTCGTATTCAGGATAATATTTTTTAACTACTGTATCCATAGTTTCGTTTTTCTGAACGTGTAAAAATCTTGCGTACAATTCTTTTCCTGTTTCAAATGGTGTTTCATCTAATTCGAAAACATGCAACACTTTTCGAAACGTCCAAGTTACTTGCTCACCGTACATATTATCGTACGTATCTTCAGATTGTAGAGCTATCTTTTCACCTAGCTCATGAGCTTCTTCCAAACTGTTTGCTTTAACGAGAATAATGCTTTCTTCAAAAAGTGTATCGTGATCTTCTTCATAATTCTCATCGATTTTACTAGGATTCGGCTTACCTGAATGAACAGATTCAAATAATAATTTTACAGCGTACATATAGAAGGAGTCTCCTTATGCTTGATATTTTACCTTATAAAAAATACTCGCTACAAGTGAGGCTAGTATTGTAAATACGTTACTTTGATAATGTATTTGGGACTCTTCATAAGACATTCGCTATAATTAGGGTTATTCCTTGTTATATGTCACACAAGTGCAAATTTAGCTATTATAGGGCAATGTCATGTATAATAGAAAGAAAAGGCTTGTGAGGGGGGAGAAGAGATGATCATTCTTTGGATAATTACGCTTTGCATGACTGCTATTTTTGCATATATGACGTTAAAACAAAATGGCTTAAAGCGATTTGTTCCAGGAAGTATTCTTGCAGGAATCGCCCTTATCACGTATGTAATTTCAATTTTTACTGAAAGTATTTCGATAGATTTAAGTACGAGCTTAATGTTTATGGGTATTACACTATTTGCAGGTAGTATTATGGTACTGATGGTTGCAGGTATTATTATATTTATTCATATGAATTCGGAAACGTTATAGTATATAAAAAAGGCATGTCCTAAGAGGGGGCATGCCTTTTATCCGTTCAATTATGCTCTATCTTTAGAAGAGTTTTGTTGTTTTAGTAAGTCGCGAATTTCGCCAAGAATAACTTCTTCTTTTGTTGGTTCTGGAATTTCTTCTATCTTTTCTTCTTCTTCTTCTTCTCTTTTAGATGTTAGTTTGTTGAAAACTTTAACAAACATAAAGATAGCAGCTGCAATAATTAAGAAATCAAAAATAGTTTGGATGAAGTTACCATACATAATAGATGATTTACCGAATGTAACTTTTAAATCTGTAAAGTCAACGCCGCCCAATACCATACCAAGTAATGGTGTGATGATATCTTTTACTAAAGAACTAACGATTTTACCGAATGCAGCACCGATTACAACCCCGACAGCTAAATCAATTACATTCCCTTTGAACGCGAATTTTTTAAACTCGTTCCACATGTGTCAATCCCACCCTTTCCACGATTCATTATGAAATTTATAATTCCTATCAACATATTCTATAGAAATTTGTGAGAGAAATAAAGAGGAAATGGGAATGAAAGTAAATTCTGAAAAATGTATCCGTTTTAATTTTTGCTTGCAGCTTGCAGTAGGGATTGGAGCAATTGTTGTGTTTTTAACCCTTCTAATCCATCTATAATCGGTTTCATATTACCTTGTACACATTGGATAAAATGGTGAACCGCATCTTCAAACCCACGCTGTTTTAACGTCGTATCCCATGATGGGGAACTGCTTTGTGAAACGGAGTTTTCCTGTTCAATTTCAAATGTATTCATATTTTTTACACGAATGATTTTACCTGTCGTTACAAGTTCAATTTGTTCTAAATTTGTACCTGCATGACGATGCATCGCCGTAGAAAGTAACAGTCCACTTGGAGTTGTATATGTATGATGTCCGTAAAGAAGTTCGTTCTTTTCATTGATTTGCATCATATTGTGAACGACGTTAAGGTCATCATTAGCTAACCAGCGAGCAGTGTCTACAATATGTAAGTAATCATCTAGCATAGTAAAGTCATACGTATATGGCCCCACTTTATTTGTGCGGTGCTTTTCAATTCGAATCCATGAAATATCATTAGCCTGCTCTTTTGCAGCAACGTACATAGGAACGAAGCGGCGGTTAAATCCAACCATTAACTTTCGATTATACTTTTCACTCATTTCAACTAGCTTCTCAGCTTGCTCAGTAGTAGCTGCCAGCGGCTTATCAACATAAACATCGATTCCCTTTTTAAGAAGTTCAGAAACGATTTCATAATGTGTAGCAGTTGAACTATGAACGAAGATTGCATCGCATTCCGAAGCTAACGTTTCAATAGAATGGAAGTCGTGAATACGATATTGCTGACAAATTTGTTTTCTTTTCTCTGCATTAGGTGTAAATGCTCCTACAAAATTCCAATCTGTTTCTTTTGTAAGTGTTGGAAGATAGGCTTTTTGTGCAATACTTCCAAGTCCAATCATTCCGATTTTAGGTTTGTTCATGTTTATTCCCACCCTATCAATATTAATATAACGGGTTAAATGTAGCATAGGGCGGGGGAGGAAGGCAAAAATAGTTTTTTATTTACGTCCATAAAAATTGTTGAGTAGTAGTAGTGAACTGATCAGCTTCTTCTAAAAAAGGATAATGGTTACTGTCCTCAAATGGTACAAAAATAGAATTACGAATGCCCTTATGTATCTCAATAGAATATTGAATAGGGCACTGCACATCGTGTCTTCCGCATATAATAAGTGTCTTTATTTTGATAGAAGGTAAGAACTCTCTTAGATCAAATGAAGAATATTCATGAGAGAAAGCGTTCATCCGGCTGGCGGACATTGTTTTTTGGATCGGTTTACAAAAATAATAGTTATAGTTTTCGGGTTTATATAAAGATAACTTTGTTCGTTTAATAGATAATTCTTTTCTTTCTTCATTTGTAAGATGAGGGCTTTTTAAGTTTTCGATGAGTTCTTGCATATAATGAAACTGTGGGTGTGCTGGGTGATAGATACAAAAGGCTGTTTCGGTATAGTTACTTGCTGCGGTACCGACAACGACTAATGATTGTAAGGAATTTGGATATGTAATGGCATATAAAAGTCCAAGCATACCGCCTGTTGAATGACCAGCGAAATGCCATATAGGAAGTTGTAAAGCTTCTTTAATTGCTTCTAAGTCGTGAATCGTTTCAATCATACTTAATTCGTTTTCTGACTGGGCTTTTACAGAGTTACCAGTATCTCGCAAATTAATGAGGAATACACGGTGTGTAGAAGTGAAAATATCTGCAAAGTAATCACCAGTTTCATTAAACTGTGAATAGTGATGTGTAATGCAAAGTGGTTCACCATCGCCTTTTGTAAAAAGTTCGAATGTGCCGCGTTTCGTGTTGACTATTTGTTGTTTCCACATAATATCACTCCTTTTCTTATTAGAGCCATGGATAGCCTGTTAGTAATTCAAAATATATCGATTTTCCGGCAGAAGCCGAAACTAAAATAAAAGGAGACCGTTCAAAAACGAGCCTCCTTTCTGTTTAATACAAAGATTTTGTCATATTATTCCGAATAATTTCAAGGGATTTCGCTACAGTTAATGCATTCTTTTCTTCAATTTCTGGTTTTCTAGGGATAGGTTTATACATGTTGTCTGGATCTTCCCATGTGAGGGGAAGTTCTGTTTCAGCTTGTCCTTTCCAAGCTTCAATCCATTCTGGAGGGAGATAACCTGAGATGTTTTGGATGTTGTTCATTTCGAGCCAAATAAGTGCCCAAGCTCTTGGTACGACGCGCCATAAGTCGTAACCACCACCGCCGACAGCGATCCAGCGACCGTCGCAATATTCATTAGCGATTTCACGAGCGAGCTTCGGTATTTCACGATAAATATTCATCGTTGCGCAAAGGTGTGTAAGTGGATCGTAATAATGTGCATCGGCACCATTTTGCGTTAAAATAATATCCGGTTTAAAGTATGCTGCAGCTTCTTTTACAACAGTTCGATACGAATCTAAAAATGATTCGTCTTCTGTAAAGGCATCGAGTGGAACGTTAAAAGAATAACTATATCCATTGCCTTGTCCACGTTCATTTACAGCACCAGTTCCGGGGAATAAATAACGCCCAGTTTCGTGTAATGAAATGGTGCATACGTTAGGATCATCGTAAAAAGACCATTGTACACCATCACCGTGATGAGCATCTGTATCAATATATAAAACACGTAAACCATATTTCTTTTGAATGTATTTCATTGCGATGGAACTATCGTTATAAATACAAAAGCCAGATGCTTTGCCGCGGAAGCCATGATGTAAGCCGCCGCCTAAATTGAGGGCGTGCTTTACTTTCCCAGAAAGAACAGCATCGACAGCTGTTAGCGTACCGCCAACGAGTAATGCACTTGCTTCGTGCATATTTGGAAACATCGGTGTATCTTCTGTTCCGAGTCCGTATGTCATCGCAATTGACTTTTCTAACTTTCCTTCTCCAGCAAGTTTTACCGCATTTATGTACTCCTCTGTATGAATGTAAGCAATCTCTTCATCTGTAGCCATCCGTGGTGAGATGACTTGAGAGGGAGAGATAAAACCGCTCTTTTGTAATAAGTCATACGTAAGTGTGACGCGCAGTTGGTTAAAAGGATGATCAGGGCTAAACGAATAGCCCCGAAAGTCATCCGAATAAATAAACGCGCTACTCATGCTTGTATCCCCATGATGTTCGGCCATAATACGCGGTAGCCTTCTGCTTCAAGTGCATCAATCACTTTTAGAGGATTCATCGTTTGAATGCGGAAAACGAGTACTTTCTCATTCTCATCTTTTGCTGGATAGACGAGAACGCTCACGATATTTATTTGTAAATCACTAAAAATAGCAACAACTTTGCCAAGAATACCAGGTTCATTTTTTACTTGAATTTCAATTTGTGAACTTGGTTGGTGTGCACCTGTTAATTTCACTAACGTGTGTAGTACAGTGGATTCAGAAATGATTCCAACTAACTTTCCAGCTTTCGTAACAGGAAGACAGCCTATTTTATTTTCGAAAAATAAAGTCGCGATTTCCTCAACGAAATCGAGAGGATGACAAGTCATAACAGGATGTTTCATAATGAGTTCGAGCGGTTGCTTCAGCATATCGAGTGAAACTTGTTCATCTAAAATAGACGGACTTGCATCTCTTACATCCCGATCAGAAATAATGCCTACGACATGATTATTTTGATCGACAATTGGAATGTGCCGAATGCCTTTTGTACGTATTGTTCGGATTGCTGTTTCAATTGTATCGTTTGGATGTAGTGTCACTACATTTTGATTCATAATTTCCTCTACAATCATTCCAGTTGCCCCCTTTATTAATACATAAAACGATTGTGAAAACGTAGACGATCAAACGCCTGAATAGAATCCGTATCAATGCGTTTTCCGATGCGAACCATTAAACAGTTGGCAGGATGTGAACAAATTTCAGGATCATCTGTAGCCATCCATTGTAAACCACCAGCATTCATCATCTTTTCCATTACTTTTCGGTATTCCCAAACATTTAAGCCTGTTTGCTTTAAATCCCAGTGCCAATAATACTCAGTCGTCAATATAATGTAATCTTCCATATGATCGTCCATCATTGAAACTTCTAATAAGTTTTTTCCGACAGAGCAACCGCGAAAGGCTGGGACAACTTCGATTGCCCCGAGTTCAATTAAGTTTTCAATCTTTCCTTCTGACCATCGCTCGAGCGGATCAGGATACAAGTATGTAACATATCCAACGATCGTTTGGTCATGTCTAGCAATAATGAGACGAGCTTCTGGCAATTTAGAAATTTCGACAATTGCTTTATATTGTTGCTCGGCAGGACGAAACGCAACTAAATCTGGATGAAATTCATACATTTCAAGATTATGTGTAGAGACAGGACCTTCAATAATTAAAGTTCCTTTCGCCGTTTTTAAATTTCTAGCATTATATATTTTTTTATGGATCAATGTATTGCTCACCACCTTGAGGGTTTGTGAATCTATTAATATCGTACTTTATAATATATGCGATGTGAATCGAATTTTGTCATTAAAAATTTGTCTAAAAATCAACAAATATACTGAAAATTTTAAATAATATCATTAGAATAGATAATAGAATACATAGGAGGGGGATGTAAAGTATGAAAGTAGAAACGCTTCCTGTCATTAAAGGAGAAAATAATTTGCCGAATTATGATGAGGCATACGCGAATTTTAACTGGGAAGAGGTTAATAAAAAGTTTACTTGGAATGAGACAGGCCG
>NZ_BOQD01000190.1 GCF_018332515.1 Bacillus hominis
ACCTCAAAATTCGGCAAATGCGAGGAAGTTAGGTGGGAGATAACTGCCCGTAAAAGCCCGATTGGTTCAACTAATAATCAGTGGGGGAAGAACACCCCCCCACTGATTAAAGTTTCACTTTATAGTTACAAGATTTGCATCCATCTAGTAGACTATCGTTTCGTGTTAATTCCACGTTCGGGAATAGGATTTCAAAAATCCCCTTCATCATATCTCCGTGCATATTACAAATCTCAGTCGGATGATGCGCAGCAACTTCTTTAAATGGGCAATTGTGTACATCATAGAAAATTTTTGTACCATCCGTACTTAATTCAAAAGCAGGAGATAAACCAGCTGTTGAGAATGCTTCTTTTGCGATTTGCATTTTTTGTTCTATTGTTAATGCTTCTGCACTTACATTTAAGCGATGCATATGTTGTTGCATTAATTCTTTGCCGAATTGTTTCCCTGTTTCATATAGCGCTTTTTCACCAGCGCTACCTAAGCTTAGCAGTGAATTAAATGCTATCTTCGCTAATAATTGATAATCACGAAATGGAAATTGTAACTGGATGACATCTTGAGACAAGACGTATAGTCTGCTTGGTCTTCCACCTTTCCCAGTTTTTTTTGTTTCTGATTTGAGCATATTAACATCTTCTAATTTAGATAAATGTAAACGCGCCACGTTTGGATGAATGTCAAACTCATCTGCAATTTCTTGTACAGTTACGTAATTATGTTTTTGCGAAATATATTTATAAATATAATAACGAGTAGGGTCAGATAATACACCTGTAATTTTTAAAGCTTGTTCCATGAGGATCTCCACCTTTATCACTTTATCCAAGATATTAACATTATAATACAGATAAACTGACATATAGGTAATTTCAGACAATAATTCGGAAATTGTTCATAATTTCACAAACATATTTTTCCTTTTTATCCTAGTGAAAATACAAAAGTCCTAATTTTTCTTTTCCAGTTCTTCATGATATATACATGGTGAGGAGGGAAATTTGATGAACGGTATCGAGCTTTTTGCGAATACGATTATGAAAGAAGCTTGTGGGGTGCAAGCATCAGACTTACATATTGTGCCCAGGCAGAAGGATGTGGCAATTCAATTACGTATAGGAAAAGATTTAATTACGAAACGGTGTATTGAAAAGGAATTTGGAAAAAAGCTTGTTTCGCACTTTAAGTTTTTAGCATCAATGGATATAGGAGAGAGGAGAAAACCTCAAAATGGTTCGTTGTACTTACAAATTGATGGACAAGAAGTGTATTTACGCCTTTCAACACTTCCAACAGTATATCAAGAAAGTCTCGTTATTCGCCTCCATTTACAAGCATTTGTTCAGCCGTTGTCTCATCTTTCGTTATTTCCAAGTTCAGCGGAAAAATTACTCTCTTTTTTAAAGCATTCTCATGGATTACTCGTATTTACTGGGCCGACTGGTTCTGGAAAAACAACAACAATGTATGCGTTATTAGAAGTAGCTAGAAAAGGAGAAACACGTCGTATTGTTACTCTGGAAGATCCAGTTGAGAGAAGAAAAGACGGTTTATTACAAATTCAAATAAATGAAAAAGCAGGTATCACATATGAGACAGGATTAAAGGCTATTTTGCGTCACGATCCAGATATTATTTTAGTTGGCGAAATTCGTGATGAAGAAACAGCAAAAGTAGCTGTAAGGGCCAGTTTGACGGGACATTTAGTGATGACAACCTTGCATACAAATGATGCGAAAGGAGCGATACTACGATTTATGGATTATGGTATTACAAGGCAAGAAATTGAACAGTCATTATTAGCTGTAGCTGCTCAGCGACTCGTTGAATTAAAATGTCCATTTTGCAGAGGGAAGTGTTCAACTTTATGTAAATCAATGAGGCAAGTAAGGCAGGCGAGTATTTATGAACTGTTATATGGATATGAATTAAAACAAGCGATTAAAGAAGCAAGCGGAGAACATGTTACGTATCAGTATGAAACATTGGAAGCATCAGTGCGAAAAGGGTATGCTTTAGGCTTTTTAGAAGAAGATGTTTATGTTTAAGAGAAAATGGAGCTTAAGTGATCAAGTAGTATTATGGAAAAGATTAAGTGATTTATTAGAGAAAGGTTACTCACTTTTACAGGCATTAGAATTTTTGCAGTTTCAACTACCATTAGGGAAGAAATTACAGTTACAGCGTATGATCGAGGGATTGAAAAATGGACAAAGTTTGCACGCTTCTTTTCACCAATTAATGTTTCATCCAGAGGTGCTAAGTTATTTGTTTTATGCAGAGCGACACGGTGACATTTCTTTTGCTTTGCAACAAGGGAGTGTACTTCTTTACAAGAAGGATAAATATAGGAAAGATATGATGAAAGTAATGCGATATCCTATGTTTTTATCATTTTTTTTAATGATTATGCTTTCTGTTTTTAACCTCATTTTATTGCCTCAGTTTGAAATGATGTATAGTTCTTTACGTTCTACAGCACCACCACTTACGGAGCAAATTTTAGTTGCAATTAAATTATTACCCTACTTCATTTATATCATTTTTCTTATCGTAATAACGAGCTTTAGTTTATATATATTTTATTTCCGAAAACTTCCGCCTACTCAAAAGGTAAAGATTATGATCCGTATTCCCCTTATGAAAACATTTCTTATTTTAAATCATTCGCATTATTTTTCCGCTCAATTAAGTGGTTTATTACACGGTGGATTGTCGGTACACGAAGCGTTAACAATAATGATGAAGCAAAAGTATCACCCGTTCTTTCAGTATGAAGCAGCCCGAATTGAGCGGCAATTAATTGCAGGAGAACCGTTGCAATCTATTATTGATAAAAGCGGTTATTACGAAAAAGAACTTTCTTATATCATTACGCATGGACAAGCAAACGGTAATTTAGCAAATGAGCTTGGTGATTACAGTGAGCTCATTATTGAAAAGGTAGAACAAAAAATTAAACGTATGTTATTTGTGATTCAACCTATTTTATTTACATGTCTTGGGGTTATAGTCATTCTGATGTATTTAGCGATGATTATGCCGATGTTTCAAATGATGAATTCTATTTAGGGGGCATTTACATGCATAATGAGGAGGGTTTTACTCTTTTAGAAATGTTATTAGTTATGGTTGTCATAACTGTATTATTACTATTAATTATTCCAAATGTAGTTACACAGCGCACATCCGTCCAAGGAAAAGGATGTGCAGCCTATGTGAAATCTATAGAAGCACAAATACAGGTATACCAATTACAGCATAATAAAATTCCATCGTTAAAAGAGCTAAGTGATGAGAAATATATTACAGCTGATAAGTGTCCGAATGGTGAATCCATTCATATTTCAAATGATGGCACGGTATCAGCCGGGAAATCGTGAAGCAAAAAGGTTTTACGCTTTTAGAAATGCTACTTGTATTATTTGCTATTTCTGTACTGAGTGTTGTTACGCATTTTAACGTTACTTCATTACATGAAAAACAAAAAAATGAGCAGTTTTTGAAACAGTTTTCAACTGATATTTTGTATATGCAGCAGTTAGCGATTAAGCATCAAAAACATTATACGTTACGCTGGTTTAAAGAGAAACATATGTATTATATTTCGGAATCGGAGACGGACTTTTTAATTGCTAAGAGAGAATATGATAAAGATGTCCAAATTGATTTGCATACCTTTCCAAATCCAATGACATATAATCCGAGCGGAAATATTAATAGAGGTGGTACGATTTTACTTTCCTATCGGGGGTATAAATATGAGGTTGTATTTCAACTTGGAAGAGGGAGATTTACGTATCGTGAAGTGTCAAAAAGGATCAGTAATGGTTGAAATGGTTGTAGCGTTAAGTTTAATAATGATGGCAGTATCGTTACTGCTCCCGCAAACACTATTAATTATGCAAGAAAGAAAAAATATAAAAATGAGCTATAAAGCATTAATATTATTAAAAAAAGAAGCGGTCTTATTTAAGTATGAGAATGAGGAAAAGCAAGTAAAAGAGCAAGTCATAAAAGGAATTGTATATTACACATATTGGAGAGGAGATGAAGTTTGTACGATGTGGAAAGATATGAGAGGAAAAGCGATGGAGCAATGCCTTTATGCAGAGAAAAGATAAAAAGGAAGTGGGATTTACATTGATAGAAATGATTGTATGTTTGTTTCTTTTATCAATGTTCTTTTTACTTTTACCACGTCTTCATATTATGGGGATAGAAAATACACATTCAAAAGGATTAAATGATTGGGAGTGGGATGTGTTTTTGGGACAAATGCAATTAGAGTTTCGTGAAGTATCAAGTGGGAGGAAGATAGCACTAGAAAATGGTGAGAATATTTTACGCTTCCAGCTTCGTAATGGTGATCAGGTGACGTATGAAAAAGTGAATAGTAATTTAATAAGAAAAGTAAATATGCGCGGAAGGGAATTTATATTACAAAGGATTGAAGCGATTTCGTATAAATTAACACCTCATTTGCTATATATATATGTGAAAGATATAAGTGGTGAAATATATGAAGGCGTGGCTGTGCGCTATAGTGAAATTGAGATAGAAACATGAGAAAACAAGGTGGATTTGCAATGCCAGGAACAATTATTTTTCTTATTTTACTCATTTCTTTTTTGATGTACGAAACAAATATGTTACTTTCGGATAAAAAATTTTATTCTGAAATAGAGCAAAGTTTTTTCATGGAGGAACTCGTTAATCGAGCGATTTCAGATATAAAAAGAGACCTACAGCAAAAAGAAAAAGAGGATGTTTTTTTATTTCAGTATGAAAGAGGAGAAGTGAGTGGAAAGTACGTCTTTGAAAATGATGGTATTATCATTTCGCTGCAATGTGTTACAAAACAGAGAGTTTTTTACACAGGGAGCTTTCGCTATAGGAAACAGGATAATAAAATATTGGATTGGGTAGAAGGATAATGTGTAAAACAAGCGGGAGAGAACCATTAATTCCTATTGTGGATTGAGTCAATTTCTTTGTGGAAAGGGATAAAAGCGACGATCAAAAGTTTAAATTTTCTCAAAAAAGAGAAAGGTAGAAAGAATATGATATATTCATGCTATCCAATCATTTTTTCTAGGGAGATAAGGAAATGACAAATAACAATCAAATAGGTGAAAATAAAGAACAAACTATTTTTGATCATAAAGGAAATGCGATTATGACAGAGGATAGGGAAATACAAATTATTTCAAAATTCGAAGAACCTCTTATTGTCGTATTAGGAAATGTATTAAGTAATGAAGAATGCGACGAATTAATTGAATTGTCTAAAAATAAAATGGAGCGTTCTAAAGTTGGTTCATCACGTAATGTAAATGATATTCGAACGAGTAGCGGTGCATTTTTGGAAGAGAATGAACTAACGTCGAAGATTGAAAAACGAATTTCATCTATCACGAATGTTCCTGTAGCACATGGAGAAGGATTGCACATTTTAAATTATGAAGTGGATCAAGAATATAAAGCGCACTATGATTATTTTGCGGAACATAGTAGATCAGCTGCTAATAATCGTATCAGTACTCTTGTGATGTACTTAAATGATGTAGAAGAAGGCGGGGAAACGTTCTTCCCGAAATTAAATCTTTCTGTACACCCTAGAAAGGGAATGGCAGTATACTTTGAGTATTTTTATCAAGATCAATCACTAAATGAGCTTACGTTACATGGAGGAGCACCTGTAACGAAAGGTGAGAAATGGATTGCAACGCAGTGGGTGAGAAGAGGTACTTATAAGTAAAAGTGAGTATATTACGTTTTGTTCTTCATTTTATAAGAAGAACAAAACGTTTTTTTGATTAAATAAAGTAATATCTTTCGTTATAATAACAAATAACAACGGATGATTGAGAGGAACGAAAATGAAATCTATATACATAACCGGCTATATGGGAGCCGGGAAAACAACAATTGGAAAAGCGTTAAGTAAAGAACTTCAAATGGATGTTGTAGATACAGATCAAAAAATCGAAGAGCAGAAAGAGAAGGCAATTCGAAATATTTTTGCAGAAGAAGGCGAAATGGTTTTTCGGGAATATGAAAGTGAAATGTTACGTTCACTACCGGTTCAAAATGTAATTATTACAACTGGTGGAGGGATTATTGAACGAGAGGAAAATCGAAAGTGGATGAAGGAAAATGGAACTGTTGTGTATTTATATTGTGATCCACATGTAATTGCAAAAAGGCTTCGTGAAGATACGACACGTCCACTATTTCAGAAGAAAGATATAGATGCATTTGTAACGAAATTTGAATCGCGCCGAGCTTATTATGAAGAGGCTGATATTCATATCGATACGACAAATAAGTCAGTAAAGCAAATTATGAATGAATTAAAGCAAAAGATTAATGAATAAAAAAGTGGACATACTAATCAAGTAGAGGTGATGATAATATGTCTACTAATGATTATGTACGCTTTGTGACACAGCAATTTGTGTCATATATGGATGCTCCAAAAGAGGATCGAAAACAACAGAAACAACAACGTCGTGCGGAGAAAGAGCCATTCTTAAATAAATGGTTTGGTGTTATGCCACTGAGCGCTGCTTTGTTTTATCGAAATGTAAAAAATAAAAGAAAAAAATCAAGCTAACTTTTTCGTAATATGTCTAGCAAAATAAAAATCCCCTAGTAGCATCATATACTAGGGGATTTTTATTTACTGCACGGATTCTTTTTCCTCAGTAACTGCATGTATTTTATTGTTTACCCAGACAAATCCAATTCCTATACAAATAGAAATCCCCCAGCCAACAGCGGTCATAATAGCTCTCATTTCACCATATCCATCTACACCGAAAACAGAGATGAAATAGATTTTCAAGAAACTTTTTAATATAAATTGAAGACCGAAAAATAGTGTTAAATATTGCAGTGCTGGATATATGCGACTATCCCGGTAAAGCTCACGACTTTTATCGCGGTCATGACCTTGCAACGCTGCGATGTCCGCAGCGAAATATAACATAATTGGTTTTTTTATAAAGATTGTACATATAACGATGCAGCCAAGTACGATATGATAATATGCATCATTCCATAGCATTCGTTCCGCTGATCCAGATATTAAGTCTACCACTGTATTAGAAATAAGTGTAATTAAAATAAAGAACCCTGTAACGTTAAACTGTTTTTCTTTTTTAAAGGTATACAGTGTATAAATAATCCCCGGAACAGAGGAAATTAACATTGCGTAATAAGGATCGATATAAGGTTTTGCAAATTTCCAAATGAGGAATGGGAATACGAGATAAAAGACAAGATCTAATATAGCTTTTTTATTTTGATTCATACATGGCCTCCTTAAGTCATACATATATTTTATAATATAATTTCTGAAAATTGTATAAGGTTTAATGAAAAAAAAGAAAAGTAGATGATTAGTAGATTTGAAAAATTGCCCCTAGCGTAGTAAGTTTTTTTAGTATATAATAAAGGAAACGCTTTCATTTTTTGGTTTGTTCACAAAATGGACGGAAAATCACATATTTACTATCGATATGTTGCTTTATAATGAAACTAATTAAATATACATGCATACAATATTGTGAAATAAATAACATAAATAATCTATATAAATGTAAACGTTATCAAAAGAGAGAGGTGGAGACAATGAGTAAATTTTTCTTCAATCATAATCCAGCAACAGTAGAGGATGGAAGGCTTGTTAAATATGCTGAAATTATTTATGGAGAAGGTGGCCGTTCTGTATTAGAAAATTTAATGGTGAAGGCATCTATCAGATTGCGTGATCGGTATCCGAATAAATCTGACGAGCAGATCTCGAACCTCGTAAATAAAGGCATCCATGATATGTTTCAAAAATACGTGAATGAGTAGGAGTAGCTAATTGCTACTCTTATTTTTTTGTATAAGGATTGTACTTTTAGCTGAAAATAAAGGTGCATTTTGAAGTGTGTAAAAAGGAGGGGAAAAGATGAGTAATGGAATTGGGCGTTCAAAAGAAAACCTTCCAACTGATGCAAATCATGTAAGTGCGAAGGACCGTGCATATCAAAAACGTATGACAGAGAAAAAACAAAAAGAGCGTAATGACGATAGAGAATAGGGTGGAAAAACAATTTAAAGAAAGCTCCTTCTACAGTTGAAGGAGCTTTCTTTAAGATAAAAAATGATTTGCGGTAACATAAAAGAGACCGCCATTTATAATTTGTATTGTAATGCGTGGTTCGTATTGTTCTTGTAATGCTTGCTTTTCAATTTCATAGCTTTCTGGAAGTTCATCACTATCTTCGTAAAAGCGATTTAAAAGGTCTAAATCGTGATTCCAACGCACTCTCGCTTCTTTTGCCCACGTGTGGTCATCTTCAGCGATTATACTTTTTAAAGCATCCTCTATACGTTGTAAGCCACTTTGTGGCTTAATAATAGGTGAGAGCGTAAAACAAAAATCAGGTATTTTCGGTGTGAGTTTGATTTCTGCTAAAGTGTCATGAAAGTTTGCAATCATTGTCCCAGAAATAAGATGAATACCGATGGAATGAAGTATGTCTTTTTTTCGGTCGCATTGATAAGATACTTTTATATTTACACCAAGCCAAGGATGAAGGGGGGTATGAGTTGCCCCGCTATGTTTCACTTCCTCATATAAACGTATGTATGAACCTAGTTCTTTTGTCGTTTCAAATATTTGATGCAAACGTGGTGAACCGTAATGAATAAGTTCACCGTCGTTTTCTTCGTTTTCCGGATTTGTAATAAGAGTAAGGCGCATCGGGTTCGGAACGCCTCCTGTTTTTTCGAGATAGTGCCAATAGAAAGGGCGATTCATTAATAATTTATCCATTTCAATTGTTAACTGCACGTCTAATAGGTGAGGGGAACGTTCTAAAATTTCGCAGTTATTCGCCTCAAAAAAGTTGTATAAGTAATTATGAATTTCATTTTGCTGCATAGTCCTGCACCTCTGCTTCATTGCGCTTCGCAAAATCGATAATAGATGTTAAATTTTCCATCTTGATTCGAATTTCACCTTCGCTTTTTGACTGCGCGAAAATCTCTTGAATATGCGCATCAATATTTTTCATGTTGATTCTCGTTAAAATTTCATCGAGTTCACCGATTACACGTTCAAATAAATTAATTTTTTCATACAGTAGTTTTAAAATGTGTTCTTCAACAGTATGCTTTGTTGCTAAGTTATAAATATGAACATCATTTTTTTGTCCAAGACGGTGAATACGTCCAATCCTTTGCTCGAGTCGCATTGGATTCCACGGTAAGTCGTAATTAATCATATGGCTACAAAATTGTAAGTTAATTCCTTCACCACCAGCTTCGGTTGCAATTAATACTTGGGCATGATTTTGGAAAAGCTCCTTCATCCAATCTTTTTTCCCGCGCTTAAATCCACCGCGAAATGGGACAGAGGAAATGCCATGTTGTTGTAAGAACCATTGTAAATACATTTGCGAAGCTCTATATTCAGTGAAAATAATGACTTTATCGTCAACTTCTTTTATAAGCTCTAGTGCTTTATTTGCTTTGGAGTTGAACGGAATATGATTAATTTTATCCATCAGCACATCAATATGTGGGTCCTTTATGTAATGCTCATTTTCTTTCTGCCTTTTTTCTACATGTTTTTTTAATGAATAGTAAACAGCTTCACGACTACTACATGCTTCTCGTTTTAAAGTTAAGGATGAGAAAGCAGATGTGAAGGCATTTTGTCCACGCCAATTTTCAATTTCATTATACAAAGCTTGTTCTTCTTCATTAAATTCAACGAAGATTGTTCGTACATGCCTCTTAGGCCAATCAATGCCAGTGTTATGGCGTCTATTTCGAACCATTACTTTATTGATAAGAGCTTTTAAATCTTCATCGGATTCAGCGGAACGATTTTTTGAAGCGTAATACTCTTCAAAATTAGATTGATTACCTAAATGACCTGGTTTTAATAAAGAAACGAGGTTGAAGATTTCATCAATTTTATTTTGAACAGGAGTTGCAGTTAGTAATAAACAAAACTTCTTTTTTAATCGCTGTGCAAATTCATAGTTTTTTGTTTTATTATTTTTTAGTTTATGTGCTTCATCGATAATAATAAGGTCATACTCTAGGTTTAAAACGATATCGCGATGCGGTGAACGTTTCGCAGTATCGATTGATGAAACGATGACATCAGCTTGTTCCCAAGAATAACTTTTCTTTTGAGCGACCGCAGGAATAAAAAATTTTGTGTTTAGTTCATACGCCCACTGAGATACGAGAGAAGCTGGAACGAGAATGAGTACCTTTTTTACAAGTCCTCGAACCATATATTCTTTTAAAATAAGTCCAGCTTCAATCGTTTTTCCAAGTCCGACTTCGTCTGCTAGAATCGCTTTACCATTCATTTGTTCAATGACATTTTGAGCGACCTCTAATTGATGTGGAAGCGGCGTAAAATGTGATAAATGTTTCGGTGCTTGCAATCCATCAAAAGTAGGGACGAGCAATGATTTCTCTGTTTTATAAGCTAAATGATATAAATCCCAATTTGTCCAAGGACCATCTTCATCAACTCTTTTTAAAAAATTGTTTTGCCACGTTCGATCTACGGAAATATCGACATTCATTAAGACTCTCCCACCTTTTATAAACTAAAGTGATTATTTAAAAAATCTTTATTATAAGCCTCGTAATAAGGCACTATCACAATTACTAAAAGTTAAAGAATAAGCAATGATAAAGTGAAACTTTAATCAGTGGGGAGGGTTCATCCCCACTGATTATTAGCCCGCACCAATCGGGCATTTACGGGCAGTTATCTCCCACCTAACTTCCTCGCATTCGCTGAATTTTGAGGAGGGAGTCTTACTGCCAGTTAATGCGAGATAAAGGGCTAAATCCCAAAAGTTATATTTAATAAGATTAAGAATAAAAAATTCTAAATTATTTTTTATGCTAGAATATTGATGAAATATAGCGAATGATGTTAGGATAATGGTGTGAAATGTGTGGAATCTTTCGTATTTTATCCAAGAAAGTAACTTTTTATTTACGCTTTCATAAAAAAACATACTGAGATTCCGTATAACCTTATCTTTTCAGAATGAAAATGTTTAGATATGGGAAGCAACTTTTATTGATTTGTCAGAGCATAAGGGGGAAAGAGCATGATTACATTACAACGTACACCGTTATTTGATGTATACGCGAAGTATGGTGGGAAAACAATCGACTTTGGTGGCTGGGAATTACCAGTTCAATTTTCAAGCATTAAAGAAGAACACGAAGCTGTACGTACAGCGGCAGGTTTGTTCGATGTGTCTCATATGGGAGAAGTTGAGGTAAAAGGTGTAGATAGTTTAGCATTTTTACAACGTGTTGTTACAAATGACGTATCTACCTTAAAGGTAGGAGGCGCACAATATACAGCTATGTGCTACGAAAATGGTGGTACAGTAGATGATTTATTAATCTACAAACGTGGTGAAGAAGACTATTTATTAGTAATCAATGCATCAAATATCGAGAAAGATTACGAATGGTTAGCAAGTCATGTAATTGGCGATGCGAAAGTAGTCAATGTTTCTAGTGAAGTTGCGCAGCTTGCAATTCAAGGACCAAAAGCAGAAGGCATTTTACAAAAAGTTGTGTCAGAAGATTTGAAAGAAATTAAGTTCTTTAAATTTAAAAACGATATTCTTGTAGATGGAATTCCTGCACTTGTATCTCGTACAGGCTATACAGGTGAAGACGGATTCGAAATTTACTGTAAGAGTGAAGATGCTGCAAAACTTTGGGAGAAACTTCTTGAAGTTGGAGCAGAAGAGGGTTTAAAGGCATGTGGTTTAGGTGCTCGTGATACACTTCGCTTTGAAGCAACACTTCCGCTATACGGACAAGAATTATCAAAAGATATTACACCGATTGAAGCGGGAATTGGCTTTGCGGTAAAACCAAATAAAGAAGCAGATTTCTTTGGAAAAGAAACGTTAAAAGAGCAAAAAGAAAACGGTGCATCTCGTAAATTAGTCGGCATCGAAGTAATCGAACGCGGTATTCCTCGTACGCATTACCCTGTATTTATAGGTGAAGAAAAAATCGGGGAAGTAACGAGCGGTACACAATCTCCAACGTTAAAGAAAAGCATTGGTTTAGCACTAATTGATGTAAAATACGCAGCAGTTGATACAGAAGTAGAAATTGAAATTCGTAATAAACGCGTCAAAGCAGTAGTTGTTCCAACACCATTTTATAAACGTTCAAAGTAACGGGGAGAGGGGTAGATTTCATGTTGCATCGTTATCTTCCAATGACAGAAGAAGACAAAAAAGAAATGTTACAAACGATCGGCGTTCAAACGATCGATGAATTATTCTCTGATATTCCAGAGAGTGTTCGTTTTAAAGGGGATTTAAAAATTAAAGAAGCAAAATCAGAGCCAGAGCTTTTAAAAGAGTTATCTCAAATGGCTAGTAAAAATGCTAATTTAAAAGAATACGCTTCTTTCTTAGGAGCAGGTGTATACGATCATTACGCTCCAGTAATTGTTGATCATGTTATTTCTCGTTCAGAATTTTATACAGCTTACACACCATACCAACCGGAAATTTCACAAGGGGAATTACAAGCAATTTTTGAATTCCAAACAATGATTTGTGAATTAACAGGAATGGACGTAGCAAACTCTTCTATGTATGACGGAGGTACAGCTTTAGCTGAAGCGGCAATGCTAGCAGCTGGTCATACACGCAAAAAGAAAATTCTTGTGTCTAATGCAGTTCATCCAGAATCAAGAGCGGTACTTGAAACATATGCAAAAGGTCAAAATCTTGAAGTTGTTGAAATTGATCATAAAGACGGTGTAACAGATTTAGACGTATTACAAAGCGAAGTAGATGATACAGTTGCTTGCGTAATCGTTCAATATCCAAACTTCTTCGGACAAGTTGAAAAGTTAGCTGATATCGAAAAAATCGTTCATCAACAAAAATCATTATTTATCGTTTCTTCAAATCCATTATCATTAGGCGCATTAACACCGCCAGGAAAATTTGGTGCTGATATTGTAATCGGTGATGCACAGCCATTTGGTATCCCAACGCAGTTTGGTGGACCTCATTGTGGTTACTTTGCAACAACGAAAGCATTTATGCGTAAAATTCCAGGACGTCTTGTCGGACAAACTGTAGATTCAGATGGTAAACGTGGATTTGTATTAACGTTACAAGCACGTGAACAGCATATTCGCCGTGATAAAGCGACGTCTAACATTTGTTCAAACCAAGCGTTAAATGCATTAGCAGCTTCTGTTGCAATGACTGCACTTGGAAAACAAGGTGTGAAAGAAATGGCACGTCAAAATATTTCTAAAGCACAATATGCAAAACGTCAATTCGAAGCGAAAGGCTTCACTGTAACGTTCGCTGGACCATTCTTTAATGAATTTGTTGTAGATTGTAAACGTCCAGTTAAAGAAATAAATGATGTATTAATACAAAAGAATATTATCGGTGGTTACGACCTAGGCCGTGATTATAAAGAGCATGAAAACCATATGCTTGTAGCAGTAACTGAGCTTCGTACAAAAGAGGAAATTGACACACTTGTAAACGAAATGGGGGCTATCCAATGAAGAACCAAGACCAAGCACTTATTTTTGAAGTGACTAAAGAAGGACGCGTAGGATACAGCTTACCCAAATTAGATGTAGAAGAAGTGAAACTAGAAGATGTATTTGAGAGCGATTATATTCGAGTAGAAGATGCAGAGCTACCGGAAGTATCTGAACTTGACATTATGCGCCACTATACAGCACTTTCAAACCGTAACCACGGTGTGGATTCTGGATTCTATCCACTTGGATCTTGTACGATGAAATATAATCCGAAAATTAATGAAAACGTAGCTCGTTTCGCAGGATTTGCAAATATTCATCCACTTCAAGATGAAAAGACAGTGCAAGGTGCAATGGAATTAATGTACGACTTACAAGAGCATTTAATTGAAATTACAGGTATGGATACTGTTACATTACAACCAGCAGCTGGTGCACACGGAGAATGGACAGGTTTAATGTTAATTCGTGCATACCATGAAGCAAATGGCGACTTTAACCGTACGAAAGTAATTGTTCCTGACTCTGCTCACGGAACAAATCCGGCGTCTGCAACAGTAGCTGGTTTTGAAACAATTACGGTAAAATCAAATGAACATGGTCTTGTTGACTTAGATGATTTAAAACGTGTTGTAAATGAAGAAACAGCAGCACTTATGTTAACAAATCCAAATACATTAGGCCTATTCGAAGAAAATATTTTAGAAATGGCAGAAATCGTCCATAACGCAGGCGGTAAATTATACTATGATGGTGCAAACTTAAATGCGGTATTAAGCCAAGCACGCCCAGGAGATATGGGATTTGACGTTGTGCATTTAAACCTTCATAAAACATTTACAGGTCCGCATGGCGGCGGTGGCCCAGGTTCTGGTCCAGTAGGTGTGAAAGCTGATTTAATTCCGTACTTACCAAAACCGATTTTAGAGAAAACGGAAAATGGTTATCACTTCAACTATGATCGTCCAGAAGCAATTGGGCGTGTGAAACCATTCTATGGTAACTTCGGAATTAACGTTCGTGCATACACATATATTCGTTCTATGGGTCCAGATGGACTACGTGCAGTAACTGAGTATGCTGTATTAAATGCGAACTATATGATGAGAAGATTAGCACCATTCTATGATCTTCCGTTCGACAGACATTGTAAGCATGAATTTGTATTATCAGGTCGTCGTCAAAAGAAACTTGGTGTACGTACATTAGATATTGCAAAACGTCTGCTTGATTTCGGTTACCATCCACCAACAATTTACTTCCCATTAAATGTGGAAGAATGTATTATGATTGAACCAACAGAAACAGAATCAAAAGAAACATTAGATGGTTTCATTGATAAAATGATTCAAATTGCTAAAGAGGTAGAAGAAAATCCAGAAGTTGTACAAGAAGCGCCACATACAACGGTAATTAAACGTTTGGATGAAACATTGGCTGCTCGTAAACCAGTTTTACGTTATGAAAAGCTAGCACCTGTACAAGTGTGATTGGAATAAAAAGAACTCGCTACATGCGGGTTCTTTTTTTTTTTGCAACATTGGTGCGGATAGAATGAAAAAAATGTTAAAAATTTTTATTTTTTGTTTCATATTGTTGTAAAGATGCAGTTTTATAGGTGGTTTTGTTGAAAAAGTCGGTTTGATAAAAGTATTTATTTTTGTTAGAATTTTATTGAAATTAAGAAGATGTGATGAGGTAGAAATTACCCATTTTTATGTATATGTGAAAAAACGAGCAAGGTGGGGGTGGAAGCATGGGATATCGATGTTATAGAATGGTATACCATTTAGAAAATGGAGAAACAATTAAAGATATAAAAGAATTTTGTTACAGAGACCAAGGGAAAGTACTAGAAAGAGTAGCGCACCGTGTAATGGATAATAGAGAAGTGACAGCGATTGATAAACAAGGAACAATCATTTCAATAGCGTGTGAGGACATTGTAAAGGTAGAACTTGATTACATAACAGAAAGTTAACCTTGAGTCATATCGAATTATTCGATAAAATATACTGTTGAATGGTGAAGTGAGAAGAGAGGAGTTTATCATGGGTAATACAAGACACTTTTATATGTTTATTTTAGCGTTTGTTCTTGTTGTGGCATTAACGATTTATTTAATTGTTGATAGCAGCTGGTACAATACGGTTCATCCGGCATTCCTTCTTTTTATGTATGTAGGAATTGCGGTTGTTAGTTTCGGAATGAGAGACGAAATGTTAGATCGCTTTGAAAAGTGATACATATACGAAAGACCAACAGGAAAATGTTGGTCTTTTTTTCTTGCCAAAGAATTTTAAAAGGCACCTTCTTTAATAACGACAATACGAGAGCAGTAGTTTATAAAAAGAAATGTTATTTGGCACATCTTTTGGAGTATGTAATATAAAGCTGAACACGATAACGAAAATGAGAAAGAGAAAAAATAAAAATAGGATCTGTTTATGTATAGAATTTTGCATATGATCTACTCCTTTTTTAGGTAGTATGTCCAAAAGGAGGGAGGGTATGAAAAATTTTAGGAGGGAGAATGATGAATAAAAGAAAATGGTTATATAGAATAGGAGTACTTTTAGTTTCAATCGGTCTCATATTAGCAAACTTTTATTCGGATATACCACCGCTATTTCCTAATTTGCATAAAGGGATTGGTATAAGTGTTGTCATAGCTGGTCTGCTTTGTCTGATCGCATCAAATTTCTATAGAAAATCTGAATGAATATAAAGTGAAACTTTAATCAGTGGGGGTCTTACTGCCCGTTAATGCGGGATAAAAAAAGGACAGTTACTCTTTTTCAGAAGAACTGTCCTTTGTAAATAACTTATTCCATAGCTTGGCGATACTCCATATAATCACGATAGTAATGGAGGCGATAATTGACCAAGCGATAGATGCAATTTCAAGTGCCATGTTAGGAAGGAATGTAAGAATGGATAATACTTTATGAAACAACCATTCTATTATATGAAAACTTATTTGCAATAGAATGACGATCCCAAGTGTGATCCATGTTAAGATTTGTTTTCCTTTTTCTTTTTCTTTCCACATGACATTCACCTCACGTTAGCCTAATAGTTTTAAGCCAACAGCACCGCATAGAATGCAGCTTAAGAAGGCAAGGCGGCGCCAATCTGCTGATTCGCGGAAAATAAGAATACCTAGAAGTGCACTTCCAGCAGTTCCGATTCCAGTCCAAATCGCGTAAGCAGTTCCCATCGGTAATGTGTCCATCGCAAGGGATAAGAAGAAGAAGCTTACGCCGAAGTTAGCGATTAAAATAACTTTTGGTGCCCAGCCTTTCTTTTCAGTGGCTACTTTCATAAAGAGTACACCAATAATTTCACAAATACCAGCTAGAATTAAAAATACCCAAGCCATTTTATGCGGCCTCCTTCGCTTCTTTTTCTTCTGTTACTCGTTTTAAGCCGATTACTCCGAAGAAGATTAAACCGATTAATAATACTTTTACAATAGAGAATGGTTCTCCGAAAATGAAAATCTCTGTCAGAACGATTCCGCCTGCACCGATTCCTGTAAAGACTGCGTACACAGTACCAACAGGTAAATCTTTATAAGCTCTAAATAATAAGACGAAACTTACTGTAATTAATAGAGCGACACCTATCCACTCAAGTGGTGTCTCCGCGTGTTTTAGTCCAATCACCCAAAAAATTTCAATAATACCAGCTAAGATTACATAAATCCATGCCATATGTCAGTTCTCCTTCCTACCAGTCGTTAGGTAAAGGGCTTAAAAACGACGCATTGCAAAGGAGCAATCCGTCAGTTTGAAAGTCCGCGCCAAAATACTTTCCAAGAAGCGTCTAAACGAGTCTCAAAGCGATTTAAACCTGCGTACAATAGTTCAACCATAAGACCGTCAAGTAAGCATAGAAAAGCTTCTAAAGCGTCTTTTATTTCAATGTTATGCAGTTCATCTTGTTCGCTTGCTCTTTTAAACACAGGGAATAAGAGTTTTCCGACGTTTTCGATGTGTGTATTCGCTTTATCAATAATCTGTTCGCGAAATGCATCCGGCGGAAAATAAGAAGTTCGTAACCAAAACATTGATTCTTCACTTTCACCAAATCGTTTTGCATAGCCTTTTAACAAATGTAAGAGCAATTCTTCAGTGGACGAATTTGAAAAGTTTTCGATATCGTCTGTGAAGCTCTGCAAATCTTTTTGAAGAGCTGATTCTAAGCATGTAAAATATAGCTCTTCTTTTCCTTTAAAGTGTGCGTAAATCGATGGTTTTTTAATCCCAACTTCTTGAGCAATATTTGCTAATGAGGTTCCTTCATAGCCGTAGCGTGCGAAATGAGAAAGTGCTACAGCTTTAATGCGGTTTGCTGTCATTTTCATCCCCTACCTACCGTTCGTTAGGTTTATTATATGAGATGAAAAATATAAAGTCAATAGGTGAGAGTTTAAAAAAGGGCGCTATAATTAACGCTCCTTTTTAAATCGTTTTTCGCTCAATTAAATGGAATGACAGTTCTTCTGCGCTTCCAATAATTTTCTCACTTTGCATTTGATTATGGAATAAAGAAAAAGCACGAGATCCCATCGTAAGACCGGGGTGTTCAATAGTTGAAATTTCTAATGCTTTTGAAATTTCATGGTTATCAAATCCAAGGATAGCGAGGTCTTCAGGTATGCGAATGCCATGTTTTCTCGCCTCTGTTAATAAACCAGCAGCTACTTGATCGTTCGCTGTAAAAATAGCGGTTGGACGATTTTTCATGTTTAAAATACGATGAAGTATTTTTGCCCCGTCCTGCATCGTATAACATTGATGAAAAATCCAATCAGGGTGCACTGTTTTTCCTTCGTGACGAAGAGTATCGGCGAAAGCTTTTTCACGCTCGATTGAATTAACACTTGTTTTTCTTGCTAAACAAATGCCGATTTTTTCATGACCTTTACTGAGTAAATAGGAAGTACCGAGACGGAATCCTTCATAATGATCTACAAAGACAGATGAAATGAGGGGATGTTTCATTTTTTCACATGAAATAATGGGGGCAAATTTTGCGAACGGTTCAATTTGTTCCCATGAATTCGTTCGAGAGCAGATAATCATCCCGTCAAATTGTTTCATTTTCATCATTTCAAGAACGCGAATTTCCTCAATACTATCGTAATTCGTTTGGCATAAATTAATATGATATCCAGCTAATAATGCTTCGTTTCCGATTCCTTCAATAATAGTGCTAAAGTACGGAAGATTAATGAAAGGCAGTATAACACCAATTGTATATGTTTTGCCTTTTATTAAATGGACAGCATTAATATTTTTTGCATAGTTCAATTCTTCAACTGCATCTAGAACACGCTTACGTTTTTCTTCTTTTACGTAAGGGTGATTATTAAGGACACGGGAAACTGTTGATATGGATACACCAGCAGTTTTTGCAATCTGTTTTATATTGGCCATATGTATCACCTCTTTACTTAATTATAAGGGGAAAATAATAAGAATGAAAAAAACTTGACCTGAAAAGCTTTTCACAACCTATGTTATAAACATGACTTTTGTTATTCGCGTAACCTTTTTATTTGGGCGTAAGAGTAGCGGGGTCTTTTTTGTATGTCTACAAATAATTTTTGTCAAAATGTGTGGGAATAACGTGGAAAGTTTTCGAAGGAGGCGTTTCATAACGAGGCGAATAGAAGAGAGTATAAACGCTTCGCTCGTTAAGAGAGCGGTATGAAAGGGCGGAAACAAATTGAAAAAAGGAATCATTTGTTTCGTGTTTTCTAGTGTAATACTTAGCTCATGTTCATTTCAGCAAACGATGCAAGAAGAAAAAACATTTGTAGGAACAACAGGAGGGGCTAAGGACCGTGTTACTGATCCCATTCCGCTAAAGGAACTTCCGAAATATTTTCCGGCGAAGTTTAAAGTTCCAACGTTTTTACCTTATGACATTACGAGTGATGTGAAGGGAGAGGTAAGAACGATGGGAAAGAAGAATTCTGTCGTAACGATTAAATATAAGCAACAAGAGAAAGGAAGGAACGACTATATAGAATTAACAGTGGCAAACTTTTCTTACAGTTTTCCATACCTCGTAGAAGAGAATCGATTTCAAGAACAAATGAAATTGAATAATGGAGCACCTGCTTATTTTAAAAATAAGGATGATTACGAGCGAGGGGACGAATTTGCTACGCTTATATGGAAAGAGAAGGGGATTGAATATCAGCTATTATATCGTAATGTAGATGAGAAAGATGAAGATGTGATTAAACAAAATCTACTGTACATTGCGAACAATATGGAATAAAAAAACTAGCTGCACCGTGCAGCTAGTTTTTTGTATGTTATTTCTTTTTAATTTTGCCTGACCAAGATTTAAATCCACCTTTTAATTGGTAGAAATCTTTGTAGCCTTGTTTTTTTAAGTATTGAGCTGCACGACCTGTACGGAATCCGCTTTGGCAATATAAATAAACAGGTTGATCTTGGCGAAGTTCTTTGTAGCGAAGGCGAATTTGTGATAATGGAATGTTACGTGCACCTAAAATATGTCCCGCATTAAATTCATCTGCTTCGCGAATATCGATAAGCTGTGCTTTACGGTAGCCAGCGCGAAATTCTTCTTCTGAAAGTGTTTTAATTAATTTTTTCTGATAGAAATACATCCATACAGTGTAGCCGATGAATGCTGCAATTGCGGCTAGTATAATAATCAAGTTTGTTGACACGATTCTATCGCTCCCTTTTTTCTTATCCTACTTTCAATATTATAATGCCCATATGTATTTATGCAACAGATTCATTTGTATATAAGAAGAAATTTCGTATTCTTTCACAAATTTTGTCGAATTTGGTAGACTAGAGAATGTGAAAAATAATTGGTTATATGAGGTGTAGGATGGGAAAAGAAAAATGGTGTTATATTAACTCTGGTCAATGTTCACCAGCGTTTAATATGGCGTTAGATGAATGTTTATTAAATTGGCAAAGTGAAAAGAAAATGCCACCAACAATTCGTTTTTATGAATGGGAAGTACCAACATTAACAGTCGGGTATTTCCAGCGTGTTGAAAAAGATATAAATATGGATGTAGTTAACGAAAAGAAATATGGATTCGTTCGTCGTCAAACAGGCGGCAGGGGTGTACTACATGACAAAGAATTAACGTACAGTGTTATTGTGTCTGAAGATCATCCAAATATGCCAAAAACAGTTACAGAAGCATACCGCGTTATTTCGCAAGGCTTATTAGACGGTTTTAAGGCATTAGGATTAGAAGCGTATTATGCAGTTCCGAAAACAGAAGCGGATCGTGAGAATTTAAAAAATCCGCGTTCAGGAGTATGTTTTGATGCACCATCTTGGTATGAAATTGTAGTTGAAGGAAGAAAAATCGCAGGTAGTGCTCAAACACGTCAAAAAGGTGTTATCTTACAGCACGGTTCTATTCCGTTAGAAATAGATTTAGATGAGTTATACGATCTATTTTTATTCCCGAATGAACGTGTAAAAGAGCGTATGAAAAACATGTTTTCTTCTAAAGCGGTAGCGATTAATGATTTGACAGACCGTACATTTACGATTGAACAGCTAATTAAAGCGTTTGAAACTGGATTTGAAAAAGGTTTAGATATAGAGCTTGTACCGTATGAACTAACAGAAGAACAGCTTCATGAAGTTCAAACTTTAGCAAAAGAGAAGTATGAAAGTAATGAATGGAATTATAAAAAATAAGGAGATGGCGACCGCCATCTCCTTATTTTTATAGTAAATTAAGTACTTTTTCTACTTTGATTCCTTTATCTTGTAAAGAACGAAGGCGATTTACAACGTCCATAATTTCTTTGTCGAATGTAACGCTAATACCTTGGCTTTGTAGCTCTTTTTTTAATCCTTCAATAGAATCATCTATGTCGATGCCAAGCTCGTAATCTTGACAAACCTCAATTGTCTTTTTCACAAGTTTAACATAATTTTCTTGTAGTTTTGTATTTGTTTCAGTCAAAGCAGGTTGCTTCGGTTTTGCAGGAGCGACCGGTGCTGTCTCTTGCTTTGTAACTGGAGTTGGTACTGCTTTTTTCACAGGTGCTGGAGTAGATAGTTCCACAGCTGCTTCCACACTTACTGGCTTCGGCGTTGGTACCGGAGTAGGTTTAGGTGCTACAGGTGTTTCTATTCGCGTAACAGGTTTTGGAGCAGCTGTAACTGCTTTTGGAGCTTCTACAACTACTTCTTTTTTCGGAGTAGCTTCTACAACAGTTTCTTCTTGCTCAGCAGCTTCTTTATTTTCTTTGCTCCACATAACGCGTTCAACTTCTAGAGAAACATTGTTTTTGTTCATCGCTGTTAATGTAACTTTACCAACTTCAGCGTTCCCAGTGAAATCAACAATTTTATAAATAACACTCTTGTTCCAATCCACGTTTCCGCTCAAAAATAATTCTTCGTTACATTTCGGCGTTAAGCCCTCGATTTTAATTTCTGCGTTTACACCGTTTTCACTATATACCATAATTAGCGAAGCATTTACATCTTCGTCTGCTAACATTAGTTCACGTACCATTTTGCCGGTGCGTACTTGCGTTTTCTTCTTAACTGACATCTAATTTCTCCTCTCAAAAATTCAGTAATAATAAAAAAATCGTATAACGAAAAATAATTGCTCACGAAGATTTATGATACCGATAATAAAAGCATCACGTCAACAATTAACTTTAATTATTTT
>NZ_BOQD01000191.1 GCF_018332515.1 Bacillus hominis
AAACCATTTTACTTTACCTGTTAATGTCATGGTAATGCCTCCTAAAATTTAAAAAGATTACAATATGATCGGCCTTATTTGATTGAAAATAAAAGTTCACATATTATCAAAGACCCATAAGGAGGACAAAATGTCCCTGATTGATACTTGATAATATGCAAAGAAAATGCAGTGTTAAATTGACCTTAATTACTATCTTACAACAAATGGTGTGAAATAGCAAGTGCTGGTAATACCAGTAATTGACACTCCCATCCCTAAAGGGGCTAGCTGACTAACGTCAGTGGGATTCTTGCTACCAAAGGCGAAGTCCATTTCTGGTATCGCTGACGTGCAAGATTGCGGTGTGCCATCAGCACTCCCACAACAGACCAT
>NZ_BOQD01000192.1 GCF_018332515.1 Bacillus hominis
GGTAAAGTAAAATGGTTTAACAGCGAAAAAGGTTTCGGTTTCATCGAAGTTGCAGACGGTAACGACGTATTCGTTCACTTCTCAGCTATCACTGGCGACGGCTTCAAATCTCTTGACGAAGGTCAAGAAGTTAGCTTCGAAGTTGAAGACGGTAACCGTGGACCTCAAGCTAAAAACGTTGTAAAGCTATAATTCAAACAATAAAAAGGTTGTTACCAGCTCGGTTAACAACCTTTTTAATATATAACTAAAAATTTTTACATAAAAGGAGTGGTTACATGTATCGCAATCGAAAGAACGATGTAGCAGAAGTACCACCAGAACAAACCCCTGTTTGGGAATGTGAATCAGAGGATTGTTTAGGATGGATGAGAAAGAACTTTTCATTTGAAGAAGAGCCTAAATGCCCTTTATGTAAAAGCAGTATGAAAAGCGGAGAACGTTTATTACCTAAAATAGGTTGATTTTTACAAGCCCCTCTTATTTTAAATAAGAGGGGCTTTTTAATTAATATTAATAATGAATATCTTCTACATCTGTTCGTACAATAGAATACATTAATGCATCGTGTTGCTTATTTCCTTGATGAATGTATCCACGTAACAGCCCTTCTTGTTGAAAACCTAATTTAGATAACATATTACACGAAGTTATATTTTCAGGATATGTAATAGCTCCAATTCTAAATAAACCTAAATCTCGAAATCCATAAGTAATAATTTCTCGAGCAGCTTCAGAAGCATAGCCATTCCCCCAATAACGAGGATGCAAATCATATCCAATCTCTGAGCGTTTACTCCAAAGTTGTAAATTATTTAATCCAATTGTCCCTACTAAAGTATTTGTACCTTTTAATACAATCCCCCAACGTATTGCCTTTTTCTCAAAGTAATTTTTTGAAAAAGATTCAATCATACGTGAAGCTTGTCCAAACTCAGTAAAAGAATTCATACCGTAATAACACGTTACCTCATCTAATGAAAATATTTCATATATTTTTTGACAATAAGATTGTTCTATTTCAACTAAACGCAAACGCTCTGTTTCTAACATAGGAAATGCCATAGGGTCACTCCTTTCTCTCTACTAATTCATTATAGCAGAAAAAATATTTATGATTAGGAAAGTCCTCAATGTTCCATAAATCAAACATTTCTAGCGATACTTATCTCTTTATTCTATACTAGCTAATTGTATACCTTCTTACCTTTTGATTACTACTAGTGCATCATGCTTTTATGACTATAGATTAAACTTAAAATTATCAATAATTGTAAATAGGTTATTATAATGATAAAATTATTAATGTTTTGTTCTTGAAAATTAAAAACAATAAGAATAAAGAGATGATCATCTCTTTATTCTCTATTTATATGCAACTAACGCTCAATGACAAGGAGCTGTTTGTCTCCAGTTCTCCTTTTCTCACCTTCATTTTAAACATAAATTGTATTTTTCTCATTTCCATCACTCCATTCGTAATATTATATTTTATAAATTTGGCGCCATTTTCCCCTTCTAAATAAACACCCTAATTCATACATTCGTGTTAAAATATAGAAAAACTTGCATTTCTATCATGGGGGTGTATAAATTCTATGTATATTTTTCTTGGCTTATCTCTCTTACTCATTTTTCTCATTTTTTTATTCGCTAAAAAATTCACACCAAACTCATTCATGATGACTAATTTTAAAGGAAATAGCTTTAAGACATTTTCAGTTGGTATATTAATGGCTGCCACACTCTCTCTTTCATACGGAATTTATCACGCAGCAACATATCAACCTAGATATTTAGATATTAAATTGCAAAATCAAAATTTTACTGTTTTCGGTAATGTTGGTGAATTTGGTTATTTCTCAGAAGAATTACTAAAAAAAGATGCAGAAGTTGAACTGTATTTTGCCTCTTGGGAAACAATACAATTAAGTAATCCAGAAATAGTAGTAGCCTACCCTTCAGGAAAACAGGAAACATGGAAACCTAATATAACAATAATACCTACAAATAAATTACAAGAAGAACATAATATTAAAGAACTTTATCAACTCTCACCGTACTCCTTTAAAGAATCTGGAGAAATAACATTAACTATTAAAAATAATAAAGCCAATCATAAAAAAATTTCAATCAATGTGAAGTAACTACAAATAAAATGTCCCTCCATTATGTTGGAGGGACATTTTTATTTACATATGTATTCAATATTATTATTTTGATTGTTCATTCAATGTCGCAATTATTTCATTGGCAGTATTCTTTCCGTTTCCAATACAAGCACCAATTCCGACACCGTAATATGATGCTCCAGCTAAGTATACATTTGGATAAAGAGCCGTCAATTTTTCATTTAATGATTGCACCGCTTGATTATGTTCTAAATGATATTTCGGCATTAAATCTTTCCAATTTGTAACTTCAATTACTTCCGGTTCACCTTTAATTTCGAGACTCTTTTCAATATCATATAAAGCAACTCGGACTAATTCTGCTTCACTGTAATTTTTAATCGTTTCATATACTGGATTTGTGCTCTTATAAAACATTCTTACTAACAGCTTTTGTTTACTAGACGTGTGTTTCCACTTTCGGCTCGTCCATGTACAAGCATCACAATGTAAATCACTATTTTCCGTAACGATAAATCCTGTACCATCTGCCGGTAGTTGTTCATCTGGTATTTCAAAACCTAAGTAAATACTAATAAGCGATGAATTTTTAAATTTATTAAAATGCTCGTTTAACTCATTAGACTGTAATAAAGTTTGTGCGATATCATGCGGAGCTGCTAAAACAACATAATCAGCTTGTATTGTCTCATGATTTGCAAAAGAAACCTCATATCGATCACCTTGTTTACTTACAGCTGTCGTTACAGCACCTTTTTTAATGACAGTCTCATTCAGCACTTCTTCTAGGCGATCAATAATCGTAGATAGTCCACCTTTAAATGATACAAACTTTTTATTTCCTGCTGAATGAAATTGCTTTTTATTCTCTTCAAAACCTTTAATAATACTTCCATATTTATTTTTATAATCCAGTAAATATGGCAGTGTAGATGCCATAGTAAGTTCATTTAATTTACCAGAATATACACCTGAAAGTACAGGAGCGATTTGTTTTTCAACTAATTCTTTTCCTAAGAAGCTTTCCAAAAATATAGCAAGTGATGTATCCTTTGTAAACTCTTTATTTTTCGTTATAAAATCTTTTAAAGCAACAATTTTCCCTTTCGTTGAGACAAGTGTACTGCTAAATAATGATTCAACACTCATAGGGATCCCAAATATAGTGTCAGAAGGAATTGGATGCAATATGTTATCTGCGTATATGTAAGAAATACCTGTTTCGTTATATACCATTTCATTTTCTAAATTTAAATCTTTTACAAGCGGCAAAACATGTTCATTACGAGCTACGATTGAATCTGCTCCTGATTCCATAATAAAATCCTTTTCTTCCACACTGTGGATCTTCCCACCTAAATACTCTTCTTTCTCTATCAGGATTAAATTCAAATCTATATTATAATCCTTCTTTAATTATTCTAAATAAAACATAGTAGAAAGTCCAGTAATACCTCCACCGATGACAACGACTGTTTTCATATTTGCTGCGCTCCTAACCGATACAATTAATAAATCCTATTTTATTATACCCAAAACTCCTCATATTCGACTAGCAGCTTGCGCATTCTGTAAGAAATTAGACAATATATATGAATAAAAAAGAACTATAACATAATTCAAATCACGTCATAGTTCTCTCTATTCTAAAAACATAAACCAATTTATTAATTTGTCTATTTCTTGGCTAAGCGCTATTACTTTTTCATGTTGAAATCCATAATTTGAGACTAAATACAATAACTCTTCTTTTTTCAATTCAATTACTTTTTCTAACTTTACTAATTCCATGTCGTCTTTATTCGCTCCAATTTTAAAATATATGTATTTTAAGCCTACTTACATAATAAGTAAAAGTCTCATACTAATGTAACATCTTACATATTTGAAAAAATAATATACTACTAACAAAAAAGAGACTTACACTAAGTCCCTTTTTACAAATCGTATTAATTCTCTACCATCTGTTAGTCACTAATAATACAACGAAATTTATCTAACGTTTTATTTTTATATTCTGGAGCTCTTTTCAAGTGATCGAAATAACTGTATGAAAATTTAAATATATGTCCAAAATCCCAATTCAATTCACTATAGTCTTTATGCCAAAATACGTTTTCAATCGGAAGTATATCAACTTGTTTTGCTTGTATGAGCGGTAGACGATCTACTGGAGAGTTTATATTTATATGATTATTCGATGTGAAATCGCGACTTTTTCTAAGTACATAAACTAGCTTTAATAGTGGTTTTATTCCTCGTTGAAATAATTCTATATGCCCTAAGTCATATAATATATTAATAGCATGCGAAAAAGTTAGCATATGACCAATTAAATCGTGATGTGATTCTGCCCTATAAATAATTTTGAATTTAGATAACTCATTTAAAATAAATTTAGATAATTGTTTAGGATTTTTAATTTCACTTTGAATCTCATCATTGTTTATAATTAGTTGCTTTACTTCTTTAGTTGTAAAACCAATCCAAGATCTACCTGGAATTGTTTTTTGAAACGATAATATAAGGTTTGCAATATTATTAACATCTTGATCACTCCCCCAATGACTTAACTCCTTAATAGCTAATAAACTTAAAGAAGCGTAAATTACATTATGACCAACCCAATGAAGTTCATCAATTGTTTGTTCCAAAGATTTGATTATCCTTTCTTCAGCACTTTGATAATCGACACCTTGTTTATTATCAATTGTTTCGCCTAACCTTTGCTTATGGAGCATCGTTTTCGCTTGAGAATAAATGTGACAGGCAGTTTTTTCATCAATGTTATTGTTTTTCGTAAAAAAATAACTAGCAATTGCAGCGGCTCCAAAATGTGCATGCCAAATATCATTTGTTTCTTTTTTACATTGAGATATAATTGAAAGCCCCTCTTTTAATACATTTGTATTTTCCATCTCTATTATCCCCTCTAAACCCTAATAAAAATGGCTTTTTAGCATCTACAAATTCGCCAAAAAGCCTGGTAAAAACTCTTGAAACATTTCTACCTTAGCTTAACGAAGGGGTTAACACAAATAAGATATGATTCATCTCATCACTCTTATTCAAAAATCTATGCTTCACATTCGGCGGAATACGCACAACATCTCCTTCTTCTAAAAAATATTCATTCCCTTCAAGTTCCACATACACTTCACCCTTCATTACAACAGCAATTTCTTCTTTATCTTCGTGAGAATAATGACTTTCTGTTGTATTTGCGTGTTCATTTAAATCCATCATTAGCATTTCAATGCGAGCTTTCATAAAGTCTGGTGTTAACACATCATAAACAATATGATCATTATTTTCTCGATATACTTTTTTTCGATCTTGCTTCTTCGAAATAAGCGTGTCTGTATCAATATCATTAATAAAAAGAGTAAATAGCGGTACATTTAATGCTTTCGCTATTAATTCCAATACATTTAAAGAAGGGTTGGCATGTCCCCTTTCAATTTGACTAATAAGTGAAGTACTGATTCCTGCATAATCAGCAAATTCACGAATTGTCATATTATTTTTCTTACGATAACTTAAAACAGTTTGACCTAGTCGATAATGAATCATTGTTACAACTTCCTTTCGTCCATCATAATACATCTTTCATTCCTTTTGTGCTGACATACTAAACAGTGGTAATTAATCCTTCCTTATTTCATCTTAGGCTTATATACTAACTTTTGTACATTATATTATATACAGTTTATTATAATAAACAATCAAACGGAGGGACAAACTTTGAAATCACCTATTCTTTCATATTTCACCTTATTTTTCGGTGTGTTCGCCTTATCTACTTCAGCAATCTTCGTAAAAACAGCAGATGCTCCTGCAGCAATCACTGCTTTTTACAGATTATTGTTTGCTACAGTAATTCTTTTACCATTTCTCATACTTAATAACAATAATCGAAGCGAACTTCGCTCATTATCAAAAAAACAATGGGGATTTGGACTCTTATCTGGATTATTTCTAGCAGCTCATTATGTCCTATGGTTTGAATCATTACAGTATACTTCTGTAGCGAGTTCTACAGTTATCGTAACGTTGCAACCTTTATTTTCAATGGTCGGTGGTTATTTTTTATTTAAGGAACGGTTTACGAAAGGTGCGATTGTAGGCTGCCTTATTGCAATTTCAGGAAGTATCGTGATTGGATGGCAAGATTTTCAAATTAGTGGCGAGGCTTTATACGGTGATATTTTAGCTTTTATTGCTGCTGGCGTCATAACAGCTTACTTTTTTATTAGTCAACACGTTCGTAAAGACCTATCCCTAATACCGTATTCGGTAATTAGTTATGGCAGCAGTTCACTCCTTCTCGGTATATTTGCTTACACGCAGCAGTCATCTTTCTTCAATTACTCTGTACAAACATGGTGGTCCTTTATAGGTCTAGCATTCATTGCAACAATTTTAGGACAAACAATTTTCAATTGGTTATTAAAATGGATGAGTACTACTGTTATTTCAATGAGTATTTTAG
>NZ_BOQD01000193.1 GCF_018332515.1 Bacillus hominis
CTATAATGGGTGTACAGCTAACGAGGGGGAGAACGATGAGAAGACGAAATACGCAAGCGTTCACGTTTTTAGCATGGACTTCATTTGTTTGCGCGCTTTCAGGTATGCTAATTGGGATTTATACGTTAGATGAAACGCTTAGTGTAAAAGGATATTATTTAATTGGAACATTATTTTTAACGATGTCTTGTTTTGTATTACAAAAAACAATTCGTGATAATGAAGAAGATAACGAGAGATTTCCGAAAAATGAACCGCTAGATAAAGACTAAATTGTAAAGAAAGGCATTTGCCTTTCTTTTTTTATGTAAAAATGCTGTAAGTGCCGTGTGTTGACTTGCTTGAAGTACTGAAAATTTGGTATCATCAATAGTATTGTAGATTGAACGATATATTATGGAGGTGGCCTAGCCGTGTCAAGAATTTCCGTTGAGAATGTAAAGCACGTTGCACATTTAGCACGTCTTGCAATTACTGATCAAGAAGCAGAAAAATTTCAAAAACAACTAGATGCAATTGTTACATTTGCAGAACAGTTAAATGAATTAGATACAACAGATGTAAAACCAACAACTCATGTATTAACTATGAAAAATGTTATGCGTGAAGATGTGCCAGAAAAAGGTTTACCAGTAGAAGAAGTATTAAAAAATGCACCGGATCACAAAGATAATCAAATCCGTGTTCCAGCAGTATTAGAATAGAGGAGGGAATTTCGATGTCATTATTTGATCATTCGGTATCAGAGTTACATAAGAAATTAAACAACAAAGAAATTTCCGTTACGGATTTAGTAGAAGAATCTTACAAACGTATTTCGGATGTTGAAGATAACGTAAAAGCTTTTCTTACATTAGATGAAGAAAATGCACGTGCGAAAGCGAAGGAATTAGACGCTAAGATTGGTGCTGAAGATAATGGTTTATTATTCGGTATGCCAATCGGTGTAAAAGATAACATTGTAACTAACGGTCTTCGTACAACTTGTGCGAGCAAAATGTTAGCAAACTTCGATCCAATTTATGATGCGACAGTTGTACAAAAGTTAAAAGCTGCTGACACAGTTACAATCGGTAAATTAAATATGGACGAGTTCGCAATGGGTTCTTCAAATGAAAACTCAGGTTTCTACGCTACAAAAAATCCATGGAACTTAGACTATGTTCCAGGCGGATCTAGTGGTGGTTCTGCAGCAGCAGTAGCAGCAGGAGAAGTATTATTCTCTCTAGGTTCGGATACGGGTGGTTCTATCCGTCAACCAGCTGCATATTGCGGTGTTGTAGGTTTAAAACCAACTTACGGACGCGTATCTCGTTACGGGTTAGTTGCATTCGCATCTTCACTTGACCAAATCGGACCGATTACACGTACAGTAGAAGACAATGCATACTTATTACAAGCTATTTCAGGTATTGACCGTATGGATGCAACTTCTGCAAATGTTGAAGTTGGAAACTATTTAGCTGGCTTAACAGGTGACGTTAAAGGTTTACGCATCGCTGTACCGAAAGAATACTTAGGCGAAGGTGTTGGCGAAGAAGCTCGTGAGTCAGTACTAGCTGCTTTAAAAGTATTAGAAGGTATGGGCGCAACTTGGGAAGAAGTATCTCTTCCGCACTCTAAATACGCTCTAGCAACGTATTACTTATTATCTTCTTCTGAAGCATCTGCTAACCTTTCACGCTTTGATGGCGTACGTTACGGTGTTCGTTCTGATAATGTAAATAATTTATTAGATCTTTACAAAAACACACGTAGCGAAGGTTTCGGTGATGAAGTAAAACGTCGTATTATGCTTGGTACATTTGCTCTTAGCTCTGGTTACTATGATGCATATTACAAAAAAGCACAACAAGTACGTACATTAATTAAGAACGACTTTGAAAATGTATTTGCTAACTATGATGTTATTATTGGACCAACAACGCCAACTCCGGCATTTAAAGTGGGCGAAAAAGTGGACGATCCAATGACAATGTATGCAAATGACATTTTAACAATCCCAGTAAACTTAGCGGGTGTTCCAGCGATTTCTGTTCCATGTGGATTCGGTGCTAACAACATGCCACTTGGTCTACAAATCATTGGTAAACACTTCGATGAAGCGACAATTTACCGCGTTGCACATGCGTTTGAGCAAGCAACAGACTATCATACAAAAAAAGCAAGTCTGTAAGGAGGCGAGCATAGATGAATTTAGAAACAATTATTGGTTTAGAGGTTCACGTTGAGTTAAAAACAAATTCGAAAATTTTCTCTGCGAGTCCAACAGAATTCGGAGCGGAGCCAAATACACAAACAAGTGTAATTGACTTAGGATACCCAGGGGTACTTCCTACTTTAAATAAAGAAGCAGTTAACTTTGCAATGAAAGCTGCAATGGCATTAAACTGTGAAATCGCAACGGAAACGAAGTTCGACCGTAAAAACTATTTCTACCCAGATAATCCGAAAGCTTACCAAATCTCTCAATTTGATAAGCCAATTGGTGAAAATGGTTGGATTGAAATCGAAGTAGACGGTAAAAAGAAACGTATCGGTATTACACGTCTTCATTTAGAAGAAGATGCTGGTAAATCAACGCATACAGCTGATGGTTCATTAGTAGACTACAACCGTCAAGGTATGCCTTTAATCGAGATCGTATCTGAGCCAGATATGCGTACTCCAGAAGAAGCATATGCATACTTAGAGAAGTTAAAATCAATCATTCAATATACAGGCGTATCTGATTGTAAGATGGAAGAAGGTTCTCTACGTTGTGATGCGAATATTTCCCTTCGTCCAGTTGGACAAGAGAAGTTCGGTACAAAAGCAGAACTGAAAAACTTAAACTCTTTCACTTACGTGCAAAAAGGTCTTGAGCATGAGCAAGTGCGCCAAGAGAAAGAATTATTATCTGGTGGTATCATCCAACAAGAAACACGTCGTTATGATGAAGCAACGAAGAAAACAATCTTAATGCGTATAAAAGAAGGATCTGACGATTACCGTTACTTCCCAGAGCCAGACTTAGTTGAACTTTACATCGATGATGAGTGGAAAGAAGAAATTCGTGCTTCGATTCCAGAACTTCCAGATGCACGTAAAGCTCGCTACGTTGCAGAAATTGGCTTACCAGCTTATGATGCACACGTATTAACATTAACGAAAGAAATGTCTGATTTCTTTGAAGCTGCAATTGCAGACGGTGCTGATGCGAAATTAACATCAAACTGGTTAATGGGTGAAGTGCTTGCATACTTAAACAAACAACAAAAAGAATTAAAAGACGTTGCATTAACGCCTGCTGGTCTATCTAAAATGGTTCAATTAATTGAAAAAGGTACAATTTCTTCTAAAATCGCGAAGAAAGTATTTAACGAATTAATTGAAAAAGGTGGAGACCCAGAAGAAATCGTTAAAGCGAAAGGTCTTGTTCAAATTTCTGACGAGGGTACACTTCGTAAAGTTGTAACAGAAATTCTTGATAATAATGAGCAATCTATCGAAGACTTTAAAAACGGTAAAGACCGTGCAATTGGCTTCTTAGTTGGTCAAATTATGAAAGCTACAAAAGGACAAGCAAATCCACCGCTTGTTAACAAAATTTTACTTGAAGAGATTAATAAGCGCTAAAATAGTATAGATTTTTAAAGATTAAACAGAAAAAACACCCGTATTTGGGTGTTTTTTCTGAGTTAATCAAACGTTTGTTTAAATGGTAAAAAATAATTTAAATAAACGTTTGATTAACTGTCAAAAGTGAAAAAATGTTTGTATAGCAACTATGGTATGATAGTTGCAAAAAGGTGGGAATAATGATAAATCTAGACATAGAGGTTTTTTTCATCTCATGAAATAATAGATAATTATTATTCGTTATATGTAAATTGATGTGAGGAAATAGATGGACATAAATTTTTTTGTAAAATAAAACAAAACCATTGAAATGAATATTTACTTTTGATGGGCTACACGAATCGGGTTCTTACTGCCTGTTTGAGCGGAATTAAAGAAGGATAGGAAGATGAGAGGAGGTAGGCATAGGGATACTGAATAAGGGTTCGGTGTATTCGCTTTTCAATGAATACGGAATTTCCTATGCTAATAAATGATGAAGCGAGCAAGAATTATTTATAATCCTACTTCTGGGCGTGAGCTATTTAAGAAGAGCTTACCAGAAGTATTACAAAAATTAGAACAAGCTGGATATGAAGCGTCTTGTCATGCGACAACTGGTCCTGGAGATGCGACTGTGGCAGCGAGGCAAGCTGCGGATCGTAAGTTTGATGTTGTTATCGCAGCTGGTGGTGATGGTACATTAAATGAAGTAGTGAACGGTTTAGTAGGACATGAGCATCGTCCAAAGTTTGGAATTATTCCAGTTGGAACGACAAATGATTTTGCGCGTGCGATCGGTGTACCTCGTGCTATTGAAGAGGCTGCGGATATTATTTGTGAAGGAATAACGGTACCGTTAGATCTTGGTAGAGCGAATGATACATATTTCATTAATATCGCTGGTGGCGGCCGTATTACAGAATTAACATATGAAGTGCCAAGCAAGCTAAAAACGGTATTAGGCCAACTTGCTTACTATTTAAAAGGAATCGAAATGTTACCATCATTACATCCAACATATGTTGAAATCGAGTATGATGGGAAGTTGCTACAAGAAGAAATTACGATGTTTTTAATTACGAATACTCGTTCAGTTGGCGGATTCGAAAAAGTAGCACCATATGCATCTATTAACGATGGATTATTTGATTTATTAGTACTGAAAAAAGGTTCTATCGCTGATTTAATTAAAGCAGCAACACAAGCGCAGCGTGGGGAACATATTAACAATCCAAAAGTGCTATACACACAAGCGAATCGTATTAAAGTTCATTCACCAGATAAACTAATGATTAATTTAGATGGTGAATATGGCGGAGACGCACCAATGGAATTTGAAAATATATATCATTGTCTTGAACTATTTGTTCCTGAACAGCAAGAGGATGCCCTGTAAAGGCATCTTTTTTTTGCTTTCACCTCACTATTTGCAAGTAATAAGATTCCCCCACTGATTAAAGTTTCTCTTTATACAGATGAATTGTAAATTGGAAGTTAGTTTGATTTTTATGGTATTTTTACAATCTGTTTATTTTATATCCATATTTTATTGATACACTGGAAGAGATAAGAAATGAGAGGTAGGGTGCTATGGAGAAGGTAAAAGCAATACTATTTGATAAAGATGGGACATTAATGGATTTTCATTCAATTTGGATAAAAGTAGCTGAAGAACTTGTAGCTGAATGTATAAGTTTATATCATTTACCAAGTACAATGCGGCAGACCTTATTACAAGAGATTGGTGTAGAGGGAGCATTTGTTAATCCGAGGAGTGCAATAGCTGCTGGAACAAGCCTTGATGTAGCGAAGGGGCTTTGTAATTATATTGAGTCTGCTAGAGAAGAAGAGATGCATCATTGGGTAAGTGAGAAGTTATTCTCCCTTATGTATGAGCATCGTTCGCATATGAAAATGACAGCGGATTTACCGAAAGTGTTACAGGCATTAAAAGATAAAGGATTTATATTAGGGGTTGTCACGGCGGACGATTTTGCACCGACAGAATTATTTTTAAAACAATATAAGTTGGAGAACTTTTTTGATTATATTATAGCTTCGGATACATTCCCTGCGCAAAAACCAGATAAAAAGATTATAGAAGTGTTTTGTGAGAAATTTAATTTAGAATCATGTGAGGTGGCGGTTGTTGGGGATACGCCAACGGATTTAAATTTAGCTAAAAATGGCGGTGATTGCTATGCAATTGGAGTCCTTTCTGGTACAGGGGATCGTCCAACGTTAGAACCACTTGCTGATTTAGTGTTAGATTCTGTTGGGGAGTTTATTTCTCAATCGGGTGAGTTTTTCTGGGAGAAAGAAAAGTCTAATGTGTAAGGAAAATAAGTCTATAAAGAC
>NZ_BOQD01000194.1 GCF_018332515.1 Bacillus hominis
AGGTATTTTAAATGAAATTGTTAAAACAACACTAATAATGATAACGTTCGCTAAATATATTCGCTTCTTTTGCTTGTAAGAATCTTAAAATCCTCCCTCTTCGAATGTAGCTTAACCATAAATTAAATTTTTTTATAAATGTGGAACTATTTCATTACTTACACTGTCTATTAAGCGTTAAAACATTTTTTATTTAATATAACAAGAAAGGAATAATCATTTTTAACTAAGGGAGAAGATTGAATTGAAAAAAATATGGATGCTGCTTTTCTTTTGTTTTGCAGTTATGTTGGTAGGGTGTAATAAAGACGAACCGCCAAAACAAGCATTTGAAGAATATATTAATTTATGGAATGATAAAGAATTTGGAAATATGTATGATCATTTATCAGAACATGCCAAAAAAACGATTTCTAAAAAGGAGTTCATAGAGAAATATGAAAAAATCTATGAAGGTATTGGAGTTCAGAATTTAAAAATTAAAACGAAAGGAGAGAATACTAAAGAGAAAGAACGTTTTCTTTTTGAAATTAAAATGGATACGGATGGAGGAACAGTTTCATTCATCCATGAGGCAAAACTTGTGAAAGAAAAGGAATCTTGGAAAATAGATTGGACACCAGACTTCATTTTCCCAGGTATGAAAAAAGGTTACAAAGTACGTATGCAAACAGAGCAGGGAAAACGCGGAGAAATATATGATCGAAATGGAAAAGGGCTTGCAACGAATGGTAAAGCGACTGAGGTTGGAATTATTCCAGAGAAACTAGGTGAAACGGCAGCGCAAACGAAAGAAACAGTAGCACAATTACTTGATATGTCTACAGAAGAGGTCGATCAGAAGCTCGCAGCGAAATGGATAAAACCAGATTCCCTTGTACCAATTGGTATTTTAAAAGAGGGAACCAGACAGAATGATTATATTGAATTAGAAGGAGTTTCATCTCGCCCAGTAAATATTCGTACGTATCCATTAGGAGAAGCAGCGGCACACTTAATGGGATATATAGGAAAGGTGAATGCAGAGGAGTTAAAATCGCTTCAAAAAAAAGGTTATCAAGCAGATGATTTAGTGGGTAAGACTGGTTTAGAGAAGGTATTAGAGAATAAATTGCGTGGTGAAAAGGGTGGACGCGTATTTATGGAAGACGAGAACGGGAAAGAGATTAAAAACGTAGCAAAAAAAGAAGCAAAAGAAGGGGAAAATGTTACGTTAACAATTGATGCTGCAATTCAAGAAAAAATCTTTAATGAGATGAAAAATGAAGCAGGATCTAGTGCAGCTGTCAATCCTAAAACAGGTGAAACTATCGCACTTGTAAGTAGCCCTGCTTATAATCCAAATACAATAGTTAGAGGCGCATCAAAAGCCCAACGAGAAGCATGGAATAACGACTCGAAACTACCAATGATGAATCGTTTTACACAAGCATTTGTACCAGGTTCCGTATTTAAAACGATTACAGGTGCAATTGGTTTGGAAACAAACACAATAAACCCTAAGGAAGAATTTAAAATTCAAGGATTAAAGTGGACAAAAGATTCATCTTGGGGAAATTATTATGTAACACGTGTGAAGGAAGCTAGTCCAATTGATTTTGATAAGGCAATGAAGTACTCTGATAATATTTATTTTGCTCAACAAGCTTTGAAAATGGGAAAAGATCAGTATGTAAATGAATTTAAGAAATACGGATTTCATGAAAAATTACCAATCGAATACGAATTCCCTATTTCAATCATTGCAAGAGATGGAATAAAAAATGATATTCAACTTGCAGATACGGGATATGGACAAGGACAAGTATTAATGACACCACTTCATTTAGCACTAACATATGCACCGATTGTGAATGAGGGAAATATCCCGTCGCCTCATCTTTTAAAAGAAACAAAAGCAGCGGGGAATTGGAAAGAAAAAGTCGTTTCTAAAAAGAATCAAGAGATATTAAAGAGTGCATTAATAAAAGTCATTAATGACCCTGATGGCGCGGGGAGAATTGCTAAAGTTGATGGTGTAACTCTTGCTGGTAAAACCGGTACAGCAGAATTGAAAGAGTCGAAAGAAGCAGACGGAAAAGAACTTGGATGGTTTGCAGCCTTTGATGCAAATGCGCCAGACATGATTGTTACCATGATGATTGAAGATGTAAAAGGAAGAGGTGGGAGTAATGTTCCAGGCGAAAAAGTAAAACATGTTTTTCAGAAATAATACGTAACTATAAGGTGAAATCTTTTACTACATTCATTGTTTGCTTAACACGAAGGTATAAATTGAGCTAAAAAAGAACAATTAAGTTTTGAAAAAGCATTCTCCTCAATCGAGAATGCTTTTTTGTTGTGGCTGAATAAAGTTGGTATTGCTAATAGTAAATAGAAGAGTAAAACATATTGAAAGGGACAGGTTTAAAACTGTAACAAAACAGTTATTTAGTAAAACATAAATAGAGCACACAAATAAGTATGCTCTAAGAAAAAAGGTGATACAAGTGGAGTGTTGCGTGAAATGCACAAATAATAATCAGATTTTTTATGAGTGTATTTTTAATATTGTATGCTTTACTTGTTTTTTAGGAGCCTGTCATGTAAGAGAATGTATAGATGATTATTTTATGAAAGTAATTGCACACCTTTACATTTTTAGGAGGATGTTTCTATCAAAAAAGATAAACAATGGAACAAATGAAACTTGTATCTTGTCTATATATTGAAACCATAATAAAAGTGAGGGCAGCTTTATGTTTATTCAAATAAGTTTGAGGTGTGGAAATGGAACAGACGTTTATTGAAAAATGTAATCATGATGAGCTTGACTATGTTATAAAAGACTATTGGCAAGATGTATGGAATTATTCATTTATTATTACGAAAGATCCACACTTATCAGATGACATCACGCAAGATGTATTTATAAAGGTTTTTAAAAATTGGCATTCGTTTCGAAAGGAGTCATCTATTAAAACGTGGATATTAAAAATTACAAGAAATACGGCAATAAATTATTTGAAATCCTCTTATTTTAAAAGGATATCATTAGTAGGTTTTTTTAGTGACGATAAGCAATCTTCATCGGCAGAACAAGAATTTTTTAAGCAAGAGGAAATGAATGAAGTGTGGGAGGTTGTATTAAAACTACCTAAAAAACACCGTGAAATACTAATATTGGACGCAAAATATGAATTATCTTATGAAGAAATGGCTGAAACATTAGGAGTGTCAATTGGAACTGTAAAATCTAGATTAAGCCGAGCGAGAAGTAAGGTTTCAAAATTAATAGGGGAGGGTAGAAATGATGAACAATAAAAAAAATCCCGACTGGTATAGCAAATTAAAAAACGGTCCAATGGAAAATCGTAAAGATGAAGAAGAATTTATTTATAAAATAAAGCAATCGATAGACCAAAATAGTGAAGTAGATTCTGCAACATACAAAAGACCATTTCGTAGAAAAGTATTGCCTATTGTAGTTGTTTTGGCTTGTACACTATTATTTTTTATTGTTCAGCAACCTTGGCTTGATGATAATAAATCACCGGTACAAAGTAGTACTCAAATTAAGCCTAAAACAAAAGATGAATCTGCTCAAGATCCCTCACTAAAACAATTTATAAATGACTTATATCAAAGTACAAATTCTAAAAATGAAAATGATTTGTATAGAGCATTAAATGATGAAGTTCTATTTAAAGGGAAGAGTTATAAGAAGGATGAATTGAAGTTGGATGAAGATATTTTTCATGAGTTGCAAGTCGCTCTTACAATGGGGGGAGAATTTGCAAATGATACAAAGAAAGTATACAAAGTACCAAGTGGATTGACAGAAAGTAACCAACCAAAGCAAGCACATTTTATATATGCAACTGTTACTGGAAACAAAACGAAAATTTTAGCTGAACCAAAACTAGAATCAAAAGTTTTATATGAAGTATCTAATGAAATGGTAAAAGCTTGGATCCCGGAAAAAGTGCAAAATGATGGATATATAAAAATATCGACTATTAACGGTAATACTGGATATGTACAAAAAGACTATGTTTTAAGCGATATTAAATATTCTTTCATGTTCGAAAAGAATGATGAAGGTATATGGAAAATAACGAATATAGAATCTATATGGTAAAAGAGGAAGGTTCACTTTAATGAACCTTCCTCTTTGGTTTTATTTTCTTTTTGAAGAGTATTCCAGGACTCTAAAATCTCTGATGTAACGAGAGCGGCAATATTTTTTTCAGAATTGCTACCAGGAATAACGACAGAAATAGCAATTTGTGGATCTTCGGTAGGAGCATATGCAATGAAAAGAGAATGATTGATCATTCTTTCTTGCTCATTCGGAGAACCTGTAATACCCGTTTTACCTGCGACATCAAAAGGTAAGTTTTTAATCTCCTCTATATTTTGACGCATTCCACCTTGCACGACACTCCAAAATTTCATAGGATAACGATTTGAACTTTCTAATATGGGTTTAAACTTTCTTGTTTCCTTACCGTCCTGACCAATAATAGTACTTACGATTTGAGGTTTATATTTATCACCTTTACTTGCCAAAGTTGCTGCGTATTGGGCGAGTTGAAGAGGGGTATGCACTTCGTTTCCTCCCCAAGAGGCATTTAATAAAGCTGAGATGCCATTTTCAAACTTATTAGATGGATGAAATTCATATTGTCCGTCTTCTTCAAAGGGTAAATCAATCCCCGTTTTAGAACGAAGACCGAATTGCATTAAATAATCTGTCCATATATTTGCCACTTTTTCTATATTTCCATTATTTTGGTTGAATAAGGGTAGAGCTACTTTTGCTGTCATAAATGTGTTAGATGAATTAATGATAGCCTGACTCGGTGTAATCTCACCTGTTGGCGTTCCAGGTGCATTCGTAATGTTATTTTGATTATCATATTGAAAACTACCTTTATCTAAATAAGTATCTTCAGGTTGAAAAAGCTTTTCGTTTAATCCAATTAAAATAGTAAGAGGCTTTATAGTAGAGGCCATATTTACATAAGATTCACCATACTTTAATTTTTGAATTGCTCTATTTTGTGAAAGAGATTTGATGTTTTCTTTTTTAGATGATACTTGTGCATGTAGTGTATTTGGATCAAAAACTGCCGAGTTGGCCATAGTTAAAATTGCGCCAGTTTTCACATCGGTTACTACTGCATAACCAGCATTAGCATCAGGTATTTTCTTAATTTGAGATCTTAATGCTTCCTCTGTTTTTTGCTGCAACTTAGAATCTAAAGCCAGCCGGACATCTTTTCCGTTTTGTACTTTTCGAATGTTCCAAAAGAACTTTTTATTATTCATTTTAAAAATAAGAGTTTTTCCTGGTGTTCCTTTTAAATCATTTTCATATTGAAGCTCAATCCCACTTTTTCCAACAGGTACATACTTAGAATTAAGGTCATTTTCTACATACCCAATTACTTGTGAAGCAATTTCGTGCTTTGGATAAAATCGGATCCATTCATCTTTGATTATTACATTATTGGGTTTGTTCTTGTTTATGAATGCAAGCTCATTCTCATTTATGTCAGAGTATAGTGGTATTTCATTCATAGTTTGCTTTTTACAAGATTGTTGTAAATGTGATTTTATGTCCCCTGCAGAAATGTCATGTTGAAACTCGCTTGAAAATTGATTGAAAAAAGCTAATGTGTTTGATGTATCTTGATTCGATAGATTTTCATCATTAGAAGTGCAATATAGAGACTTAACTTTCTTATTTGTAGCTAGTATTACACCATTTTGATCAAAAATTTTTCCTCTTTCAGCTGAAGAAGTTGCGATAGTAATTGAAATGAAGTTGATTGTTAATAAAATTATTAAAATCAAACCTACAATAGAAAGAACAGCTAAAAATCTCCATCTTTTTATTTTTGTATGTAACATAAAACCCTCCCTTTTTTAGCTTATTTCATCTTATAGTTAATTATTTTTTTTGTAAATGTGGAACAACTTTATGATTTAGGTTGTCTATTAAGTATTACAACATGAAGAAGGGAAGAATCAGTATGAAAAAAAGCACATGTTAATAGTAAGTCCATGTGTAAGTTTAATATGAGTCATTATACAGTTTAGCATTTCTAATGCAAGCGACAAAAAAATAGAGAGAAAAACAGGAAAGGAGATTTATCAATTACGCGGCTAAACGAAAAGGAATTGATGCTTACAAAGATTTATCAAAAAAAGATAAGACACTATTTATAACTGAATGGTGGTTTCTAATATATAAGGAACGTATTTAGTATATTTATTTACTAAGTAGTAGTGAGGAGTTCCGGAAGAATTATATGGAGGATTTATGAAAAAACAAAAAGAAAAGAAGCAGCAGACATATATATCTATTCGATTAAATATAATGTTCCTTTGCATATTTCTACTATTCTCAGCTATTATTATGCAGCTAGGAAAAGTACAAATCGTTGAGGGAGAGGATTATAAGAACCAAGTGGAAAACAGTCAAAATGAAACAACTAGTATTCCAGTTCCACGTGGACAAATTCTAGATCGGGAAGGGAAAACAGTTGTTAATAATAAATCTCTTCGCACAATTACGTATACAAGGGTGAAGGGGATTACGAGTGAAAATATTTTAAAAACAGCAAAAGAATTGGCGAAAGTGCTTGAAATGCCTGAACAAGATATAAATAAGTTAACCGAAATCGATAAAAAAGATTTCTGGATGCAGTTGAATGCAAAACGTGCAGAATCAAAGATTACTAAAAAAGATATAGGAAAGTTTAAAGAAAAGGGAATAGAGGGAAAAGAGCTAGATAAAAAAATTGAAGATTTAAGAAGAAGTCGTGTGACAGAAGTAGAATTGGCAGAATTAACAGCACAAGATTTAAAGGTGTTAGCTATTAAAAGTAAAATGAGTTCAGGTTATAAACTGACACCACAAATTATTAAAAAAGATGTAACAGATGAAGAGTATGCGCGCATAAGTGAAAACCTTGCGGAGTTCCCAGGAGTAGATGCAACAGTTGATTGGGAACGTAATTATGTAAATGGTAATTTATTTCGTTCCGTGTTAGGTAATATTACGAGTAGTGAAGAAGGATTACCGAAAGAAAACTTAGATTCTTATTTGGTACGTGGATATAACCGTAATGATCGTGTGGGGAAAAGTTATATTGAACAACGATATGAAGATGTATTACACGGCACAAAAGAAGAAGTGAAAAACATTACTGATAAATCAGGAAACATTGTTAGCGCAGAAATAATCTCTAAAGGAAAAAGTGGTAATAGTTTAACATTAACGATTGATATGGAATTACAAAAGAAAGTGGAAGAAAGTATTGAGAAAAATTTGAGAGCTTTTAAGAGTTCAGAGCCACTGTTGGACCGAGCTTTTGTCGTCATGACGAATCCAAATAACGGGCAAATTTTATCTATGGCAGGCAAAAAAATTGTAGAAAAAGAAGGGAAAATAGAGATTGAGGATTTGGCATTAGGTAACATGACAACTTCGTATGAGCTAGGGTCAGCTGTAAAAGGTGCTACTTTATTAACTGGATATGAGACAGGGGCAATACAGCCAGGAGATCAATTTTATGATGCACCGATGAAATTTAAAGGTACACAAGCTAAGAAATCGTGGAATGTATCCGGATTTGGTAATATTAATGATTTACGAGCTTTACAAGTTTCTTCAAATGTATACATGTTCCAGACAGCTTTAAAAATTGCGGGAGTTAATTACGTACCAAATGGTTCGTTGGATATTAAACAAGAAGCATTTGATACGATGCGCTATTATTTTAAACAATTTGGTTTAGGGGTACCAACAGGTATTGATTTACCGAATGAAATAATTGGGCAAACTAGAAAAGTAGATAGTCAACCTGGGTTTTTATTAGATTTTTCTATCGGTCAGTATGATACGTATACGCCATTGCAATTGGCACAATATATTTCAACTATTGCAAACGGTGGTTATAGAATGCAACCCCAAATCGTACAAGAAATAAAAGAGCAATCAATAAAAGAAGAAGAGGTTGGCAAAGTTATACGCTCCATAGAGCCTGTCGTATTAAATCGAGTTGACATGAAGAAAGAACATATTGATCGGATAAAAGAAGGGTTTAGATGGGTATTCCAAGAAGGTGATGGAACTGGCGTGAAGTATTTCAAAAACGCTTCATATAAACCAGCAGGAAAGACAGGGACAGCTCAAACTGTATATGGTGGAGATGATCCAATTGGTAGAAATGCAAAAGGAGAACGTATGGAATGTTATAACTTAACATTAGTTGGATATGCTCCATATGATAATCCAGAAGTAGCATTTTCTGTAGTAGTCCCATGGCTTCATAATGATAAAAGTGGAATTAATTCTATAATTGGAAAGGAAGTTTTAGATGTATACTTTGATTTAAAAACGCAACGTATACATGGTGAAGCTGCTAGTACAGATAGTTTGAATCAAAATTAGTGCACCTTTCTCAGGGGAAGAGACCCTGTTTATATAAAAGCCTTTATAAGTTAAAGAAAAAAGAAGATTTGAAATAAGAAATAGTAGCTATCATAGTTACTATTTCTTATTTTGTTAACAACTCCGATGCTAGTTAAAGAGTTTTTTAAGTTTGTGGAACAAACTTGTTTCTTAGATGGTCTATTATGTGTACGTATAAAATAGGTGTTCAAATAGGATACAGTGTATTGAATTTACTACTTGTTTTCAGTATTGAAAATTTGAAAGGAATGATGATTTTGAAAAACAAGAGGTTGCTAATAATAGGGATCTGTGCTGGCATATTAGGCTTAGGTCTTACAAGCTTAGAAACTTTTACAGGAGGGGCATTGCGAGTTGAAGCGAAGGAAAAGACAGGGCAAGTGAAACATAAAAAGCATGCGTCATATAAAGAATTCTCTCAACTTGAGAAAAAATTTGATGCTCGATTAGGTGTGTATGCTATTGATACTGGTACAAATCGAACAATTGCTTATCGACCTAACGAAAGATTTGCCTTTGCATCAACCTACAAGGCGTTAGCAGCAGGAGTATTGCTACAGCAAAACTCAATTGAGAAATTAAATGAAGTTATCACTTATACGAAAGACGACTTAGTGGAATACTCACCTGTTACAGAGAAACATGTAGATACTGGAATGGCACTAGGAGAAATTGCTGAGGCTGCTGTTCGTTCCAGTGATAATACTGCAGGGAACATTTTATTTAATAAAATAGGCGGACCTAAGGGATATGAAAAAGCGCTTAGACAGATGGGTGATTGGGTTACTATGGCTGATCGCTTTGAGACAGAGTTAAATGAGGCTATACCAGGAGACATCCGTGACACTAGTACAGCAAAAGCAATTGCTACGAATCTTAAGGATTTTACGGTCGGAAATGCGCTTCCAGCTCATAAACGTAACATTCTTACAGATTGGATGAAAGGAAATGCTACAGGAGACAAACTTATTCGTGCTGGTGTACCAACTGACTGGGAAGTCGGAGATAAATCTGGAGCTGCAAGTTACGGGACACGAAATGACATTGCTATCGTTTGGCCGCCAAATAGAGCGCCCATTATCATCGCAATTCTATCCAGTAGAGATGAGAAAGAGGCTACCTATGATAATCAGCTAATTGCAGAGGCAACTGAAATTATTGTTAATACTCTTAGGTGATAGTATTTTAGTTTTGGCATTTCTTAACATGATGTTTTTGAAAGTATAAAATTAGAAAACGATTCTTTTTCGTGTGAAAAGAATCGTTTTTTTGTATTCTTATTATAAAAGGATAAAAGTAAAAAAATAGCGAAGATATACTACGTATGCGCTCTAAAATTTCATGTACTGTATTTTATTAACTTAAATAATTCTAAAAAAGTATAATATAATTCAGTTAACATATATAAGTGTTTTATGAAAATAAAAAGGAGAAACTATGAAAAAGAATATTAATAGA
>NZ_BOQD01000195.1 GCF_018332515.1 Bacillus hominis
ATTAGCCTTCACCAATCGGGCGTTAACGGACAGCAGGGCTCCCACCTAACTTCTTTGCTCCAGCCAAATTTTGAGGTGAGAGTCTTACTGCCCGTTAACGCGGGAAAACTTTTATATAGGGGATGAATATATGGGAGAGGCAATACTCGTAAAGCGAGAACCGTTATGGACAAGAGAGTTTATTGCGCTAATTCTAGCAAACTTATGTATGTTTTTAGGATTTCAAATGTTAATTCCAACTTTACCTGTTTATGTGAAAGAAATTGGGGGCACAAGTTCAAATATCGGGTTCGTTGTCGGTATGTTTACCGTTGCGGCACTTTTTGTTAGACCGCTAACTGGAAATGCCTTGCAAAAATTCAACAAAAAAATCATTTTAATGATCGGTACTGCTATTTGTTTACTCGCTATGGGCAGTTATCTTTTCGCTTCAACCGTTTTCCTATTGCTTGCCGTTCGAATTTTACACGGAGCTGGTTTCGGTATTACAACGACTACATACGGAACTGTCGTTTCAGATTTAATTCCGCAAGCTCGCCGCGGCGAAGGCATGGGGTATTTCGGTCTTTCTGGAACTATCGCCATGGCACTCGGCCCGCTTATCGGACTTTGGCTTATGCAAACATATAACTTCACGATTCTTTTTTTATGTGCACTTTCATGCACAATAGTTTCATTAATATTAACGAAACTACTTCAAATCAAAAAATCGCCGCAACCACCACAGCAAACATCTGTTACCTTTCTCGATGGGTTTATTGAGCGTAAAGCTTTACTTCCTTCATTATTAATATTATGTATTACATTAATGTACGGAGGGATCGGGAGCTTTATCACATTATTTGCTACGGAAGTCGGCATTGCCGATATTAGTCTCTTCTTTTTATTTAACGCACTTGCAATCGCTGTAACTCGTCCGTTTTCTGGAAAATTATATGATACGAAGGGCCATACCTTCGTCATCATTCCAGGAGTTATTATAACGTTTACAGGTATTATTTTACTGTCGTATACAACTACAATTCCGAGTTTAATTATTGCGGCAGCATGCTACGGAAGTGGTTTTGGAGCGATTCAACCAGCACTACAAGCATGGATGATTGACCGAGTAGCACCGCACCGGAGAGGAGTCGCAACAGCAACATTCTTCTCAGCATTTGATCTTGGAATTGGTGCTGGAGCGATTATTTTTGGATTCATTGCACACTTTACAAACTATGCAACTGTATATCGTTATTCTTCCCTATTACTTATCGCGTTCCTTTTCATTTACATCACAAGCTTACGGAAACAAAAGCAGGGAGATAAAATAAACGAAAAAGCCGCTGGGTAATGTTAACTGATTCTTTTTCAAAGTACTTGGACTAAAAAAATCATATATACACAAATGCAAAAAGCAGTGGATTCCTAAGAAAAATCACACTGCTTTTTTCATTTTCATTTAATACATTCATTTCACACCTCCCCCATTTCCCCTACATATTTTTCTAACTTTGATCAAAAAATATGCAAAGAACCATTATTATAAATAAGGTGAAATTTTACTTATAGCCCACCCAATTTGGATAGTTTACCTCTCCTATTTTTACTATCCACAAATAGTGTGACAAATGTGATTTCTTTACAAACTGATTAGATATATCATCGGAAAAACCAATTAAATCCAGGTGTTTCTTTAAAGAAATGTAAACTTTTCACCACTTTGTAAATTTAGTGTAAATTTTACTGATAAACCGTTTACAGTGTCTCAAGGTTTAGTTAATAATTACATCGTACATGAAATTTAAGGAGTGGAATGCGTGGAATATAATATTCAAGATATGATCTTCCAGTTCATTGGTGGATTAGGTATTTTCTTATTCGGGATTAAATACATGGGCGATGGACTGCAACAAGCAGCTGGAGATCGTCTTCGCGATATTCTAGATCGTTTTACAACAAATCCTCTTATGGGTGTACTAGCAGGTATGTTAGTTACAGTATTAATTCAATCAAGTTCAGGAACAACCGCTTTAACAGTCGGACTTGTAAGTGCCGGATTTATGACATTAAGACAAGCAATTGGTGTTATTATGGGTGCAAATATCGGAACGACAGTTACTGCATTTATTATCGGGATTAAAATCGGAGAATACGCTCTCCCTATTATGGCAGTTGGAGCTATCTTACTATTCTTCTTTAAAAATAAAAAAGTACATTCTTTAGGTCAAGTTATATTCGGTTTTGGTATGTTATTCTTCGGTTTAGAATTAATGAGCTCAGGTATGAAACCTCTTCGCTCTTTAGAATCATTCCAAGAACTAACGGTTAGCATGAGTGATAACCCAGTTTTAGGTATTGTTGTCGGTACAGTCTTCACTTTAGTTGTACAAAGTTCAAGTGCGACAATCGGTATTTTACAAGAATTATTCGGTCAAGGTGCAATTGATTTACAAGCTGCTCTTCCTGTATTATTCGGTGATAACATTGGTACAACAATTACAGCTGTATTAGCAGCAATCGGTACTTCTATTGCAGCAAGACGTGCAGCATTAGTTCACGTTATCTTTAATATCGTCGGTACAATCATCTTTACGATTTTATTAGTACCATTTACAAGTTTAATTCAATATTTCCAAACATCTTTAAACTTAAATCCAGAAATGACAATTGCTTTTGCACACGGAACATTTAACATAACAAATGCGGTTATTCAGTTCCCATTCATTGCAGTGCTAGCATGGATTGTAACAAAACTTATTCGCGGCGAAGATTCTGCTATTGATTTCAAACCGCAACATTTAAATCCAATCTTTATTGAGCAATCTCCAGCCATTGCTTTAACTGAAGCACAAAAAGAAGTTATTCGTATGGCTGAATTTTCGTTACATGGCTTAAAAGAAGCAACCCAATTTTTAAATACTCAAGAAAAGAAACACGCTGATATGGCTACTCAATTAGAAGCTGCTATTAACAATTTAGATAAAAAAATTACCGAGTATTTAGTTTTACTATCAGAAAAACCACTTTCACATACAGACTCTGAAAAGCATTCAGTTCTAGCAGGTGTTGTTGGAGATATTGAACGTGTTGGTGATCATGTAGAAAACCTGGTAGAACTTGTAGATTTCCAAATTTCAAACCGCGTTTCACTATCAGATGAAGCACTAGCTGAATTAAATGAAATGCTTGAATTAACAATTTCAACATTACAAGATGCAATCAATGCCTTAACAAACTTCGACACTGAACTAGCTCAAACGGTTATTGCGAAAGAACGTAAAATCGATCAAATGGAACGTGTACTACGTAAACGTCATGTATTACGTTTAAACGAGCGTAGCTGTTCAGGTGATGCAAGTATTATTTTCGTTGATATGGTAAGTAACTTAGAGCGTATCGGTGATCACGCTGTAAATATTGCTGATGGCGTTTTAGGTGAACAAGGAAAAGCAAATTTAAAACAATCATTATAATAGAAAAGAGACGCTAATTTGAGCGTCTCTTTTTTTCATTTCATCTTTACAACCGTTCTTCCTTTTAACTTTCCTTGCAGTATAAGTGCAAACTTCTCATCTAATTCTTTTAATGTACATTCTTCTGTATAAGATAATAGCTCTGAATTTTTCCACTCACCGGCTAGCAATGCCCACACTTCTCTTCTCACATCTACTGGACATTGAACTGAATCTATTCCTAAAAGGCTTATCCCTCGCAATATGAATGGGTATACAGTTGTATTTAATTCCTGCCCTGCTACGTTACCACACGTTGTTACACAGCCTCCATACTTAACTACCTTTAAAGAACTTTCTAACATGTTTCCGCCTACAGTATCGACAACCCCAGCGTATATTCCTTTAAGCATTGGTCTTTCTGATTCATCACTCAATTCCGCGCGATGAATCATCTTTTTTGCACCTAAACGTAGCAGCATCTCCTTCTCTTCCATTTTCCCTGTTGCCCCTACTACGCTATATCCTAGCTTCCCTAAAATACTAACTGCTACACTGCCTACTCCGCCCGTAGCACCCGTTACTAAAACATCTCCCATATTAGGATTAATTCCTGCTCTAATGAGCTTATATACCGATAAGGCAGCTGTAAAACCTGCTGTCCCGTACATCATACTTTCCTTTAAAGACATTTCTTTTGGTAAAGGAACAACCCAAGATGATGGCACTCGAATATATTCTCCGAAACCACCAGAAGTATTCATACCTAAATCATATCCCGTTACAATAACTTGATCGCCTTCCTGAAAGGCGTTACTTCCACTACTAACTACCTCTCCCGCTGCGTCGATGCCTGGTGTATGAGGATATGTTCTCGTTACACCTTTATTACCAGTAGCTGAAAGGGCATCTTTATAATTTAATGAAGAATAATAAACACGTATTAATACGTCTCCTTCAGGTAAACTATTGACTTCTCTCTCAACAAGCTTTCTTTCAAATTGATTATTTTCTTTTTCGTTCACGACCATTGCTCGGAATGATGTATGATTCATTATGCTCTCTCCTCCATCCGTAAAATCTTTCTTTATTATATAAGAAGTACATATACAGCTAATCACATTTTCTTGGCTATATTTCAACAAATCTTACTTCTCTATCACTTTCTCACAATACATATTTTCATTTCTACTAAAACACATTATACTTGTTCTATATCTTAAAAATAAAATATAGAAAATCTGACTTTTTATAAATAAATTGAATTTTTACGAAATGTAAATGATTTGTAATGTTTTTTTTCGCTAAATTTCATTATAATAAGTGGATATGAGTGTCGTATTTCAATCCAAATGAAGGAGTACAAGAAATGGAGCAAAACCCATCTTTGCAAGAAAATACACGAACTAAACCGAAAAATAGTAAGAAAAAAACAAAAATTATTATAGGCGTTATTTTATTATTTTTAATAATAGGTGGCGGTTATACTTGGTTTTTAGTAAATAAAGCATCTTCTGCTGTTCGAAATGCCGCTCACGATTTAGCGCGCGGTGATAAATCTGATTTACGTGATAAAGCTGTAAAACCTATTACAAATAACGTCTCTGTCTTAATAATGGGTGTTGATGAAAGCGATGTCCGTGGGAAAGAATATGGTGAAGCTATAAGAACGGATGCACTATTACTTGCAACGTTTAATAAAGATAGCAAAACTGTAAAGCTATTAAGTATTCCACGTGACACGTATACTTATATTCCAGTAGAAAAGAAAAAAGATAAAATTACACACGCTCATGCATACGGTTCTACCAAAAACGGAAAAGATGGTGGACCACAAGCAAGTATTGATGCAGTTGAAAAGTTAATGAATGTCCCTGTCGATTACTTTGTAAAATTTAACTTTAAATCATTTATGAAAATTGTCGATGATTTAGGCGGCATTGAAGTTGACGTACCAGTTGAATTTACTGAACAAGATAGCAATGATAATGCCGATGCAATTCACCTGAAAAAAGGTGTTCAAAAGTTAAATAGTGAAGAAGCTCTTGCTCTTGCTAGAACACGACACATTGATAGTGATGCAATGCGTGGACAACGTCAGCAACTTGTTATTGAAGCTATTTTAAAGAAACTAACAAGCGTTGGATCCGTAACAAAAGTTGGTAACATCATTGATGATATTAACGGACAATTCGTTACAAATTTAACATTCGACGATATGCTTTCATTCTATAAATATGGAGCAGATTCTTCAATTGAGAAATTACAAATTGAAGGTGAAGACTGTTACATGGCAAAAGGTGATGATACATGTAGTCAATCTCCTGGTGGTGGCCGAACTTACTACTACAATCCAGATAAAAAAGAATTAGCTAATGTTACAAACGAACTTCGTACTCACCTTGGATTACCTGCATATACAAAATCTGATTCTGATTCGAAAAAAACAAGCTCAGAGAAAACAAAAGAATCTAAGTCTGAAAATACGAGTGAACGCGAATCAAGTAACAATGAAACTCAAAATAAGAATAAAAATAACAGTCAAGATACAGAAACATCGTCTAATGACAATGAATAAAGTGAAGCAGTGCTCTATGGAGGTAGAGCACTGCTTCTTTTTAATGCTTTCAAAACAAAAAAATCAGAACTTTCCAACTATCTTTTTTAATATTTTTAAATTATAATAAATAATAGTAATCTATTCCAATTATCAGGGGGCTCACACATATGAAAGCTGCAGTAAAACATAACATTTCAGATTTTAAAGAGTACTTAAAATCAAACGATATATACATGGAAGAAAATATAGATGAAAATGATGGTTCGGTACATTTTTCAGTAGGATTAGAAACAGAAGCTGGCGCAAAAATTCAACTTATCGCTGCTTTCCAAAGCGAACATCCTGCTGTGGATATATACTGCTTCAATGTTGCTCTTGTACCTGATTCAACATCAACAAATGACGTTTTACATGTCATCAATGAATTAAACACATCTTATCGATTTGCAAAATTCACGCTAAACAAACAAAATGCAATTGATATTTCAACATCTCTTGCATTCTCAGAACCAAACTTTAATCCCGCACTTGTCTTTGAACATACGAGAATGCTGTATAAGCTGGCAAACGATGAATATAAGAACTTAATGAAAGTTATTTGGGCATAAAGTGAAACTATAATCGGTGGAAGTTTTACTGCCCACAAAGAGCGGGATAAAATAAAAGGATGGGCTGCAAGCAGCACCATCCTTTTTTATTCATATCATATCGATCCACATCTTTATAGCGGTGCCTACAATTAAAATAGATAATACATATTGCAAAACTTTTTGATTCACTCTCTTCCCTACTCTCACCCCAAGGGGAGCGGCAAATAAACTTGCTATCGCAACGATAAGAGCCGGAATAACAACTATTTGTCCAGTAATCACTTTCCCAGTAGTAATTCCTATCGAGGAAATAAAAGTAATAGCGATAGATGTTGCTATTGTCGTACGTATCGGTAGTTTTAAAACAACTAGCATAATCGGGACTAAAAGAAATGCACCACCAGCCCCAATAATGCCGGAAACACTTCCTACACTAAACGCTAGTAAACTAGCTAGCCATTTATTGTACATAATCTCCTCTGATCCCTTACGATCGCTTCGCTTCGGTATAAACATCATAATAGCCGCAATAGTAGCTAATAATGTGTAAACAATGTTTACAGCATGCTCATTTAATAGATTCGCACTAAAGCTACCTACAAAGCTTCCTATTAATATACTAGCTCCCATATACACAACTAACGTTTTATCCATATCGTTACTTTTCCGATATGCCCATGCACCTGCAAAAGTTGCAAAAAATACTTGAACCGCTGTAATACCGCTCACTTCATGTGGTGTATAGCCAGTAAATCCTAGCAATACTGGAATGTATAAGATCATCGGATAATTAATAATTGCACCGCCAATCCCAACCATTCCTGAAATAAACGAACCTATAAACCCAATAATAAAAAGTAGTACTGTTAAACTCATATTGTATCCCCCGCCTTCTAAAAAGAAGGTGATTTAAATAAATAAATTCACATTCCCATCCGAAGCATCTGCTAAATATGCACCTACTCCTGCAAACTCTACCCCTTCCATAATCTCTTCCTCTTTTAACCCTAATAAATCTACTGTCATTTGACAAGCTACAAGTTTAATACCCTGTTCTTTCGCCAAATCAATTAAATCCGGCAAAGGCATGGCGTTATGTTTTTTCATAATACCTTTTATCATCTTTGGTCCCATACCAGCAAAATTCATTTTAGATAATCCCATTTTACCAGCGCCGCGCGGCATCATTTTTCCAAACACTTTCTCTATAAACGTTTTCTTTACTTTCACATGCTCATCTTTCCTTAAGGCATTTAATCCCCAAAAAGTATGAAAAATAGTCACCTCTTGATCGTACGCCGCTGCGCCATTTGCAATAATATAAGCTGCCATCGCTTTATCATAATCTCCACTAAATAAAACAATCGTCGTTTTCTTCTGTTGTTCCATGTTGTTCTCCCTCCAATTACCTATAGGGGTATTTGGTTGTTTATAAAAAGGCTCAAATCGTTTATCTTCATACTATACGACTTTACCTTCCCAAGCTAACATACCACCTACCATATTGATCGCTCGAAAACCGTAGCTCTCTAAAAACTGAACTGCTCTTGCACTTCTTCCTCCTGAGCGACAAACGATAATATATTCCTGATTTTTATTTAGCTCATGCATACGAAATTCTAATAGTCCTAGCGGAATATTACATGCTTCTAGAATTTTCCCTTCGGCTACTTCTTCTACTTCACGTACATCTACGATATTTACTGCTTCTTTACGTAACAATTTTTCTTCTAATTCTTTTGCAGTCATTTCTTTCATATTTCCCGTCCCCTTCTTAATTACAAGCAAGCATTCATACCACCTGAAACATTGATAACGCGCTGAAACCCTAATTTTTTTAATACTTTTGCTGCTTGCTTACTTCTCATCCCGCTCTGACAAATAACGATTACTTCCTTATTTTTATCTAGCTGATTTGCTTTACTAACTAACTCATTTAGCGGGATATTCTGAAATCCTTTCATATGATTTCCTCTATATTCACCTACTGTACGAACATCGATGAATTGTTTCCCCTTTTTCCCCACTATACTCTTTAATTCTTTTCCATTTATATTTTGAACACCTTTCACCGGTAAAAAACGTGAAATAATAAACGATGCAGCAAGTACAATGAAAAGCGTACTTAATATTGTGTTCATATAACTCCCCCTCTACATTTATAAAATTATTTCTTTCTACGCCTTCTTAATCCAAAACTTCAGTACATCGCTTTCTTCTGCATGTTTTACGATGTCATGACCAGTTTTGTTTGCCCACGCTGGAATATCCTTAATTGATCCTTTATCCGTTACATGTACTTCTAACACTTCTCCAGATTGTAAAGTATCCATCGCTCTTTTCGTTCTTACAATCGGCATTGGACATGCTAAACCTTTCGCATCTAATACTTGTTTTACATTCATCATCTATTCCTCCAGTTTGTTATTTTATAATGAATCATGAACTGCACAACGATTTGGGCCAATCTCCATTTCACGCTCTTCTTCCACACTCGGATAAATCTTACCCATATTCGTTTGACGAATTTCTTCATAAGCATTCGGCTGAGGCGGTAAGTTCTCTGTCACAGTTTTACGAAACTCTACCTCATCCACAATATTTAACCCTACATTCTCCTTAAATAAATCTTGTAAATACGCACTCACAATGCCTCTGTCGTCCATTTCACTTATTTTTGAATAATGAGCCGGTAAAACGATTAAATCTTGAGATAATTCCTTATAACGTTTATATAAAGTATTTCGTAAATCCCCTACCCAGTCTTCCGCCTTCCCAGCAAGATCTGGACGCCCGATTGAATCTACAAATAAAATATCGCCTGATAATAAATACGTCTCATCAATAATAAATGATGTACTTCCAATCGTATGCCCTGGTGAGTATAGCGCATCAATATGAATTAGGGTACCCCCCACCGTAATAACAGTACTTTCTACAAGCGGTTCGTAAGAGAAAATGACTTCCTCCGCATCTTTTGGAGGTAACCAATACGTACCGCCTACTTTTTCAGCTAACTTACGCCCACCAGAAATATGATCTGCATGTAGATGTGTATCCATTACGTTAGTAATAGTAGCCCCGTGCTCTTTTGCAAAATCTTCGTATGCTTCAATTGTTCTCACCGCATCAATGACTGCTGCTTCACCGTTTGAAATGACCATATAAGATAAACACCCTTTTCCAAGGCGATTAAATTGATATATACTTCCCCCGCCCTGTACATCTCCTACTTTTAATGGCTTCACATATTCACTCCAAGCTTTCATACCGCCAGCTAAATAAAAAACATTATTGAAACCAGCATCTAACAATTGCTCTGCGACAAACTGCGAAGAACCTTCTTTCGCACATACAACTAAAATTTCTTTCTCTCTCGGCAATTCATCTACAATATGATCTACACCATCTAATAAATCAAAATACGGTTTGTTTATAGAAGTGATTTGTTTCCCTTCAATTTTCCAATCTTCATAATCCGTCTCATTCCGAACATCTAAAATAAACAACTCTCCGAATAAAACTTTCTCTGCGACCTCTTTTGCTTGTAATATCTTAACACTCATTCAATTACCCCCGTAGGTATATTTTTATTTAAAAAATTTTATTTTCCTACATTCCCTTGCCACTCTAACATACCTGGAATGACATTCTTCACATTTGAATAACCTTTCTCTTTCAACATTTGACAAGCTGCATCACTGCGGTTACCAGTTCGGCAAATAACATAAATTTGCTTCGTCTGATCTAACGTTGCACTGTCTAATTCGCCTAACGGCACCGAAATGGCGGATGGAATATGACCAAAAGCGAATTCCGCTGCTTCGCGAACATCTAATACGATGCACTCTTCTCCGTGAGATAATATATCCTGCAATTCCGCATTCGTAATTGTATGAGGATATTTCACAACTTCATTCACTTCATGCTCGTGTGCTTTCCTCACATAATGCATCAATATGTCACCTTCGTGTTTCGTCCCGATATATTGATGCCCTACTTTACTCGCCCAACTTTGTATATCTATCGTTGATCCTTTATCTGTTGCCTCAATTTCAATCACTTGCCCCGATGCGAGACTCTCCATCGCCTTCTTCGTCTTCACAATCGGCATCGGACAAGCCAAACCTTTACAATCTAAACTCATATCTACTTTTATACTCATTATCGATTCCTCCACATTTCATATACATATACCTGTAGGGGTATATTAAAACGTTTTTGAAAATCTGTCAACACTTATGTTTGACAGATTATCGGCTTTTTACAAGTAATTGAACAGCTTCTTTAATTAACTCTTCATTTGAACCATTGCCACTTTCAAACTGCTCACGTAAACATTGCTCTAAATTTGTTCCAACAACAAGTCCAATTGTACGATCTAATGCAGAACGCGACGCCGTTAACTGTGTAATAACCTCTCGGCAATCTTTTCCTTCTTCCATCATACGAAGCACACCACGAACTTGACCTTCAATACGTTTCAAGCGGTTTTTCATGTCTTGATTATATTCCACTGTAAACCACCTCCATAATTATAACTATATTATACATTACTTTGTAACTTTGTATAATATCATATACCCTTTAGGGTATATTGTAAAGTTTTTAATTTTAAGCCTATAATGTATACTTTCTAACCATATAAAAATAGACCGAATCAACCATATGGCTTGTTTCGGCCTATCCTTATTCATTAATTTACGTTAATCGTTATTAATTCAGCTACATTTCTATCATTAATCACAATCGCTTTTTTCTCATTATTCGGTAGTAAAATTATATACTTCCCTTTTCTCGGAGTCTTCCAAATGAATTTTCCTTCTTGATTAGTCTTCCCTATCGAAATTACGATTTCTTTACTAGGCCCAGGTGATTCATCTTTTATAAGCATAATTTCAAAATCTTTTATCGGTTGTTTCTCTTTATTCTGAACATAGAAAGTTATAGGATTACCAACCTTACTAGCATTCTCCTCATTATTTGCCATACAACTAGACATCAAGATTATGACCAATATACAAAACAAAATCCCAATAGACTTACTATATTTATTCAGACCATTTTTTAATATTATTAAACACATTGTCTGTTATCCGATTTCCAGAATTCTTATTTTTATTTCCTCTTGTATGAATGGCTATTATTTTGACACCCGTATCAAAATAATGGTATACAGGTGACCCACTTTGCCCCTCATAAGTATCAATCCTATACGTTAAAATTCTAGGGTTAACGCCTTCAATTGGACCATAGTCTCTCCACATTGTGTAACGTTCATTTCCTACCTTATCAGCTGGATATCCAGGAATCACCGCAAGTAAACCTTTTGGTGAATCTACATAGGTAGTTCTATATCCCAACCAACCTGTATAATCTCCGGGAGACCCATTTAATTTAATCGTTCCATAATCATAATCTGAATTTTCATTATCAGTCCATCCACTTACTGAGTAAAGTTTTGTTCCTCTAAAAGGTAAATACGGTGCTTGTCCTCCATTACGACCTGGAGTTACAATAACATTTGTCGCCCATCCACCAATTTCTTTATTGTAAATACAATGTCCAGCTGTAAGCACTGTATCTTTACTAATTAGTGCTCCTGTACACCCATAAATTTCTCCATTATTATACTGAGTTGCTACATGGACTATAGCGCTATACGGATATGAAGTTGTATCATTGACCCGTATTCGATCATCTATTCCTATAACAGAATAGGTGAGAATATTAGGTGAATAATTTAACTTAGTATTTTCCAATAAATATCCCCAATCTTCCCTACCATGTTTACGCCCTTCAAATGAAGGCGAAACAAGATCTTCTCCTATTAGATCATTACTATACAAAGATTGTTCTTGAAAAAGTACACGTTCTCCCTCATTTGAAACTGATGTCCAAGGCACATCTTCTGCATATACCTTCTGATTTACCCAAAATACCATATAAAAAAAGATAAAGAGAACACCAAGACTGTAAAGAGCCAACCTACATCTTATAGAAATAAAGCTATACACTTTAACTTACCTCCTATATAAATGATAGCGAACAATTGAGGATCCCTTTATAAATTCTAAGTTTTCTTTTTTTAGAAGTCAATGTAATTAATAA
>NZ_BOQD01000196.1 GCF_018332515.1 Bacillus hominis
ATCAGTAATACGTCCCACTCCACTAAATAAAGACTCAATTAATTGTAGTAATTCAATACTAACTGATATAGAAAATCCTAATAGAATTATATTTTTGATCTTTTTATATTTAACCCATATGATTGGTGCTAAAAACCCTAGAGGCATTAATAATAAAATATTCCCGCCTACATTTCTTATGATTAGACCGAGCATAAATAGGACATCACCATCATAAGCGCTACCAATTTGATTGATATCTTTAATAATTGATGCAAGTGGCATAATATTGACCGATCGATTAAGATTTTCAATACTAGAAGGAAAACCGATTGGTAAAGGGAATAAAGTTACTGCAACAACCATACAGATATAGACCACGAATAAAAAACTTATTATTTCTTCCCACCAAATCACATGTTTTTTATTTTTCAGGCCAATTAATATGCCACGCACAATTAAATAACAAATAGCCCCTAAAATAACAAACAAACTACCGTTGATCATATACAAATTGCTAACACATCCCTTCATCTTCATATCGACCAGTTCCTCTTGAACAAACAGTACGTTCTTCTAATTCGTATTCAATATCTATTAACCCCACTATTTGATTTTCGTATACAGCTACTAATTCAATGGCAGAATTTTCATATTTTTATTTTTCTCTAAATACGTTATCAAAATATGCTGTATCTAAAAAAGATAATGCTCGACAACGTACCCAGCCTGTTTCATCTTCTTTTTTATATGCCCGAATTTTTATATCCATGTAATTAAATAGCCCCTTCTATTTCTGCCAATAATTTTTCAGGACCTGATCCTTTATTTGAAACAATAACCAATGTAATTCCTAGGTCTGGATATACAGCCGAACGAAAACTCACGCCTGGATCATATCCCATTACATGATATTTAAAAATATTTCCTTGTCTTTTCTCAATCCATATTCCATAGCCGTAAGACTGACTATTATTCACTGAAATATGAGGAGTTAAAAGTAAATTCGTATATTGTTGGCTTAATATTTCATTGTTAAATAGAGCCTCCCAAAATTTCAACATGTCTGGTGCGGTAACGTAAGCACCGCCATCAGCACCTCCTTGTATAGGTATAGAGTATGCGTTTGTTCTCCATTTTTGATTATTTACATCTTTTATATATCCAAGGGCTGTATCTTTAGGTAAATTATCTAAAGAGAAATAACCCGAATCATTCATGCCAATTGGAACAAATATGTTTCTTTCTATATATTCCGTAAATTTAAGTCCTGACTGTTGTTCTATAATTAAACCGAGTATGATAAAACCTGCATTGTTATAGTGAAACTTACTTCCTGGAGCAAACATCATATTACGGTTTTGGAATAATGGTAAAAAGTTTTTTAAACCTTTTAATAGATACATAGGCGTTTTTTTCCAAAGATCCTCGAAATTATTCATAATACTTTCATCGAAATAATCTGGAATACCAGAGCTATGCGTTAGAAGTTGATGTATTGTAATATCTTTATCAAAGTTTGGAAATTCAATACTTAAACAATCTTTTAACTTTGTATGAAAAGAAAGTAAACCTTTTTCAACGAGTTGACATATGCCGATTGCAGTGAATAATTTACACCCCGAAGCAATTCCGAATCTTGTTTGCAGTGTATTATATATACTTTCACTACGGTTTGCGTAACCAAAAGCCTCCTCATAGAATAAGTTTTTTTCTTTTTTCACTAAAACTATCCCAGAGAAATCTATTTTTTGATGCGTTTCTTTTACAATTTTCTCAATCTCATCTTTTGTTTTTATCACGGTAATCATCCTTATCTTTCGATATTGTTCATTCTCCTTACTATTTTTCAATATAAAAGGGGAAGAACCCTCTTATTAAATACCACAAATTGTAAAAAAGATAAAGCCATCATTTCGAATCTATTGATTCAGCTGAATATACCTTGGACCTTGAGGGTAATAAAGTAAATACACACAATATGATAGTTATAAGTAACATTACAAATACTCCTACAATAACTACAAACTGAATGGAACTAAATTGAGTTGCTACCCCGAACACTATCGTTGTCAAAATTGTTACCAACGCAATAGCAAACTCATATATACTCCCTATTCGCCCCATCATATTTACAGGTACATTTTTTTGATAAAAGGTATAAAAACCTGTGTTTGCACAAGACAGAGCGAAGGATAAAATAAAGAATCCAACCGTAGCTATTAGAATCTCGCTTGAAAAAGCATAAAACATATATCCGGTTGAGATAAATAGTGATCCTACTCCTATAAGGAATGCAGGTTTTAACTTATTTGAAAAAATAGTGATTGTAAGTGCACCTAAAATATATCCCGCACCAGCCATACTAACTAGAAAACCATACTCACTATCCGTTAACGATAAAACTTCTTTGGCAAACGATAATTCAAGTGAATCAATAGCGGTGGTTAATACGATCATTCCTTTAAATAAAAAGTATACAGAGACAATATATAAATATTTTCTACTAAAATTTAATACGATGTTCCAATCTTCTTTTAATAGAGTAAGAGTTAACTTGTTACTTGTTGTACTAGATTTATCTTTTA
>NZ_BOQD01000197.1 GCF_018332515.1 Bacillus hominis
GTAAAGCATTTAAAATGTGCTTTACCTTTCTTTTTTATAATAAATTAAAGTTGCTTTATCATTTAATTTATTTTTAAATTCTGTTCTTATATATCCCAGCTTTTCGTATAGAAAACAATTTCGTTCTTCCTCTAAAATTGTAGCAAGCTCCCAAGTCGTTGCTTCCGGAAACATCTACTCAATTAAAATTAATACTTTTTGAGCAATTCCGTTCCCTTGATAGTTTGGAATAATAAACATCGGGCTTATCCAAAATTTAGATGCCTCTTCTTTACGTGATATACATATCGCTCCTACAAGATTCGTATTTACGAAAATTTTATAAAATCCACCGTCCAGATTATTTATTCTTGAAATCGTTCTTTCAATAAGTTCATTTGCCGGACTTGTTTCATAATCCTTATACTTTTCTAATGATGAACTAAATGATTCTACTTGCATTTGAAATATAATCTCTGCATCAATTTCTGTCGCCTTCTCTAATGTTACCAATTTAAACGCTCTCTTAAAGAAGTAATATGAGCTGTATGATGACGACCGTGCCATGCATATAGTCCAATTGCAGCAGCAAGTTTTTTTTCTCCTGATTCAGGATGATTAAATGTCTTTTCTAAATCTGCCGGTTCTAAAGAATATAATAAGTTAACCCATCTTTTATGTAATGAATCTAGCATTACAAGTGAAACATCTACTGGTAATTTTGAGTCAGGTAGCTCTGCCCATTTTTCTTCTTTGTACGGTTTAATAGTTGGATTCTTTTCTGTCAGTGCTAATTTAAAGCGTATGTAGCTATTCATATGACTATCAACAACATGATGAACGACTTGACGAACAGTCCATCCACCAACGCGATACGGTGTATCTAACTGCTTCTGATCTAAATCTTTTATCGCTCTTGCTAATTCATTAGGTAAATCCTCAATTTCTTGAATCCATTTATCAATTATTTCTTCTGTAATAGTGCCTACATAAGTAAATTGGCCTATTGGATAACGTAAATCCTTCATGTACATGTCCCCCCTATTATTTTTAATCCTTAGTAGTCCTCCAAATATAATGTACGAAATTTACGTTTTCCCCGTTTAAATCTACAGTAGTCGTATTCGCTTCCTTTTCACGAGAAAATCCGCTCTTTTCTAATACAATTTGTGAAGCTATGTTATTTGTTGTTGTCATAGCATGTATTTCATTAATTTCATAGAATCTTGCTTGAGCCAAAATCAATTTTACAGATGCTGCTGCAACTCCTTTTTTAGTAAACTTCTCTCCAACTCGGTAGCCTAACGACCCAATTCGTTTTTCCTTATCTACATCAACTAAATTTATACGTCCTACAATTTCTTTTTCTGTATTACGTATGAGATGAAAATAAGAAATCCCCTCGGTTTGTTCTTTTAATAGTTCGTCAAGTTGCTTTTGAAAGTATTCATACACGTAATAATTAGAGCCCCGACTTGGTACCATTGTTTCAAAAAATGATTTGTTCGTGAGTTCAAAATTAAATAAATCTTCAGCGTCTTGATTCTTTAATTGTTCTATGTATATTTCCATCCCGCTTACCCCTTCTTGATTTACTAACTGTTATACATTCTTTTTTAAACGATAATTTTCCTGCTATTTCTTTCGTCTAAGTAATACAGTAAGTAATACTCTAGGATGAAAAAGATGAAATGGACTATGAATTAAGTTCATAACTCTAACTAACCGAATATAAATATCAGAATCACTTGCAGAAAGTTGATATATTTGTTTCGTATACCATTGCTGAACTTTTTGTTTCATAGTTAATTCTTTCTGTAACTTAGGATGACGTGCTATCTCCGTTGTGGTCATTTCCCAAGGTGTTTTGATAATCATAGCAGACTTCGTATAAAACTCTTGAGTTAATGTTTTATCAAGCCTTTTTCTTCCTTGAAGAATTAATTGCAATTGGTGAGCCTCCATAGCTGCAACTGAAACACCTTGTCCGAAAACTGGATCAAAACGACAATGTGCATCTCCAACTACTAACAATCCTTCAGGTAAATTATTAACTAGATCAAATCGCCTGCGTACTTGATATGGAATTTTGTACGTTTTTATATCGGTAATCACCTCAGATTTGTTTAGAAACTCTGTAACATTAGGGATTGATAGGTTTTCAGCAAAATCATAAAATTCATCATCTGTTTGCGGTGCTTTTTCATTTGCATATCCACTAAAAGTAACAAAATAACGATCATCTTCAATCGTTTGAATTAGCACACCATAAGGATTCTCAGGAAAACTTGGAGACATAAGCATATTACAGCAGTCTAATTTCTCTTTTTCTTTGAGCCTAAACATTCTAGTTGCGTAAAACAAATCAATTTTTACTTTCTCTTCTTGTACTTCGAAATTGTATTCTTGTAACCAATCTATACTTTTCGAACCAAATCCACTTGCATCAACAACAAGATCTGCATGAAATTCTTCTTTCATTTCTGTTTTCAAACATTTAGCTCTTATTCCATAGACTTTATTAAGTTTGTTATCTACTAGTAATCCTTCAACCAACATTTCATACTTCGTAGTCACATTTGAAACTTGTTCAATTCGTTTTTGAATATGCGATTCTAACAGAAGACGACTTTGTTGAATCATATTTATCTCGCCTTTGAAAGGCTGCTTCCATAGGCCGAATTGATGCCATTTTAAATCGCGAGTAAAGTTATTTACGATGCTACCTGCTTCAATTAATTCATTAGTAATGTTAGGAAACAACTCCTCAATTGCTTCTTCGCCGCCTTTTAATAACACATGCGGATGATTACTTTGCGGAACTCTTTTTCGCGGACATTTTCCATCCCATCTTTCTCCTGCTTCTAAAATGAGTACTTCTTCAAAATCATCAGATAAAGCCTTTGCTGTGAGTTTCCCTGCTATACTTCCACCGATAACGATAGCCTTAGTAAACATTGTTTCCCCCTTAATGAAAAAAAGATCCTGTCGTGTATGAATGGAACAGGATCTTAACTAATAATTCCTTGATAATTATATTTAAAACACCTGTGTGAATTGCAACGTTAAAATTAAAATACCTAATCCCCATACGTAATACGCGAATACTTTTAAAGAATGACGTTTTAAATATTGAATCATCCATGAAACTGCTATGTAACCAAAGAACGCTGCTGATAATGTTCCGACAATTAATGATGTACTAGAAATAGATTCTGCTTTTCCTTGGAAAACATCTGCAAATTGCAAGATGATAGCTCCGACAATAGCTGGTGTTGATAATAAAAATGAAAAGTACGCTGCTGTTTCGCGGTCTAACTTTCTCCATAATGCAGCGACAATTGTCATTCCAGAACGAGAAATTGCTGGAAATATAGCTACTGCCTGAAATGAACCAATTATGAATGCATCTTTATATGTAATATCATTCATTTTTTTACGACCGTTTTTTTGTTTATCGGCCATATAAAGAAATAAACCCGTCACTAAAAACTCCCAACCTATTGTTATACCTGTTTTTGAAATATCTTCAAAAAAGTCTTTAAATAATAAACCGATTACAACCGCAGGTATCGTCCCGACAATAAGTAAAAACATAAGCTTTGAAAACGGATTTTTAATTAAATATATAAATTCTTTCTTATAATAAATAAACACCGCAAGTAACGTTCCAATATGCAGCATCGTATCTAAAAATAAACCTGCTTCATCTAATTGAAAAAGATGTCTCCCTAAATAAAGATGCCCTGTACTACTTATAGGTAAAAACTCTGTCAATCCTTGAATAATCCCTAAAATAAAAGCTTCTAGCCAATTCATGATGATCTCCTTTCTCGTTTGCTTGTACCAATATATGATGCTTTAATTTTTGTTATGAAAGAAAATATATTTCTCTTGGGATTTACTTTAATCTTTATTTAGAAGTTATGGATCGCAATGCAGATGGATATATATGTAAAAACAAAGGAGGGTTTATATGGAGAAACACACAAAATTAGGAAACATATTACTTTGGATTGGACCTATTCTTGTGTTCTTAGGCTTATGTATGACAAATGTAATTACAGACATACCTTTCTTCGAAGGAAAGCATAAAACTCTTGGAATTATTATGTTATTTATAGGGGTACTTTGTTTAATTGCCGCCCATTGCTTTAAAATACGAAAAAATTCTGCCGATTAAATAATATATTCCCTTATAAGGAGGAACAAATGCGAGGAAAATCATTACGGACAAAAATTACAAAGCTATATAAATAAAAACAATCCTAGTGTATGTACTAGGATTGTTTTTATTTCGCTAATGTTGTTTATTTATAAAACACTTTATCAACGTTATATTTCGCTTTGTATTCATTAATGATGTAAGTTTCGTAAATTTCTCTTTCTGTTGGATCTTCTACGATACATGCATCGATGCGGTATACTTCATCACGATAATTTTTGATTGGTGAAACATTATCTTCAAAATGCTTTTTAATACGTTGTCTAATTTTACGAGCTTTACCTACGAAAAGAAGTTCGTCATTAATATTGTAAAACATAAAAATGCCGCCTTTATCTCTAGGGAACAAGTGGAAATCGATAAAACCGTTAATTGGAGTAATTAATGGCTCGTCTCCTTTAATAACTTGTTTACGTTCAGTAATTGAAACATCAGCTTCAGGAATATTAATTTTAATCAAATTCATTCACGTCCTCTTTTATTATAAAGATAAATAATAGCATAAGTAGGTAAGAAAAGCTATGTTCAGATGCATATTTCATTTCATAATTTGAATATTATAGGTATATCATGCAAACTTTTTTTCCAAATCATATGATCAATTGATGCACCCCAATAATCCTTTAATACATAACTAGGTTTTCCAAATTTCTTCTTCCATATTTTTTGCGCGTTTTTATATCCACTATCCAAACAAAATTCTGTTATTCCTTCACCTAGTAAAGTAAGGAACATTGCATTTAGTAGTATGCTACCAATACCTTTTCCTTGATATTCCGGAAGTACAAATACAGTTCCGATTTCATACAAGTCTTTAAGTACACCACTTGTACAACTATTAATTAATGTGCTAGCTGGACCAACTTCAATTGTTCCAACGATTTTTTCGTTACCTTTATCTATCGCTAACAAAAAGTAGCGATTTTCTCCATTACTATCAAAATCATTTTTCAAATATTGCTTTTTCGAGTAAATTTCATTTTCTATGTCATCTAATAATTGGGATAACCCTTCATTTTTATATGTATTCGTAATAACTATACGGAAAAACAAGTATAGTTCATCTATATCATCCGAATTCGGTCTTCTAATTTCAACGTTATACATGACTTAGATCTCCAATCTTTGAAAATATATGAGAAAGTGCATTCGTTCAAAAAGATTTTATACAATTGTTAAGACCATACTTTATATACTCTATTCATTATTATTCTACACAGCTCTGCATAGATCCAGCAGTATAGAAAACTCAGTATAAATATTAATGTAATAACTTTTATATCCATAGTTGTATGAATAGTAGGACCGAGTACAGGAAAACGGAAGATATCGAGAATGATCATAATTCCTATAAGTAGACATATCGCTGAAAAGGAAATTACCCAAATCCTCCTCTTGAATTGTAAAAAGGATACTCCTAACGCTATACCTAATAATCCTGTAGTAAAGGGAAAGACAATTAGTTCACTTGGCTCAATAATGAATAATAGGAAAATAGTAAGAATATACGAGAGTACTCCCTCACGAATAGAATAACAAATAGCTAGAAAAATCGGTAGTGTCGCGAAAGGACTAATAAATAACCCTATTCCAGGGATTAAGTTCCCCGCAGATTGAAAGATAGCAGCAAATGAACCTAATAAAGCTGTAATGACTAACCTACTTGCAGGAGTCACCTTTCTTTTATGAACAAAATTCGCATCCTGCTCTATCATCCATTGATACCAATAGCATCTAAAGCAATTCATCAAAATACCTCCTAAAGATACCCAATTCATCACTTACTATAATTATTCACACACTTATAGTTTACGAGTTACTTTCTACTAATCATTTATACATAGAGGTTTTTTAGAGGGACAACAGGTCGTGCATTTTGAAGAAGAATGAATTTCTTACATTTTTAGACTTAGAGTTTATATCTTATCAAGGGACAATTTCATAAATAGTACCTTTGTTAAAATCAGTTACTTTCATAGAACCATAAACTCCTAAATATAATTTAGTTTGATCTAAGTTTGCTCCTAAACTAACATAATAAGCTGCTTGAGTACCGAAATCATAATTGGTTTCAATAACATTAAAGTCACTACGTTTACCGTCTATACTTGCTCTGGCATATGCTAAAACACCCTTAACTGGAGATTGAGATTCTTCTTCTTAGCAAGATCGGTAAACACGACACTACCTGTTAAATTAGGGATTCCAGTTCCCATATATGACTGGACTCCTGTAAGTGCAGTTCCTCTAAACTTATCCGGTCTGGAATCTTTATGAAAATAACTAATTAGAGGCTGAATACGTTTCACTGACGTTTGAATTGTTTCATCATAATAAGCCATTGTTCTCTCATCCAAAGTCTGATTCTCGGAACAGTGCCGTATAAAAGAAGTAGGTAAATCGCCTTCCCACCCTCGCCAACCAAAGTTAATAAATCCATCTTGATCAGGAGTAGATCTCATTAAATGCGTTTGAACAAGTTCGGTAACCGGCATTGGTTTATAATGAACAAATGAAAAAATTGACTCTACTATATCCTGTCCGACATTTCCAACATATTTGATGTACTGATTATACAACCTTTGAAATGAAATACCTGTTATATTACGAACTCCTTTGGCAATTATCGTAAGCGTTTCTTGAATAGATACAGGAAGTTCGTTAAAACGTGTAACTACAGGGGGATCAGTAATAAATGTATTCTTAACTACATCAATTTCAATTATTTTACCAGCTATCTCTATATCATCCTGACTTAAATTAAATGGATCATAGCCTGATCCACCATCTCCAGTTGTTAAAATAAGTTTCCCAGTTTCAGGTGAAAAGCATAAACTATTGACACCGTTATGATTAAAAAATGGTCTTCTTATGTTCAATAATGTCCGTCGTTTTTGAGGTAGACCATTCGATTGCAAAATCCATTCTTCAACTGTATCAATATGATCATATTGAGTTTCTCTATTTATCCATTTTAAGTTTAAAGTTCCGGGATCACACGGATTGGGCTTGAAAGGTTCAGAAAGAGCTCCTGGTCCTTGTGTTCCTGCTACTGAATAATGAAGATAAAACAAACCATTATTATAAAATTGTGGATGAAACGCTAGCCCTAGCAATCCTCGCTCATCATAACCACTACTAGAAACCCCTTCTTCAGATGTGCCTAATTTTATGATTCGCGGGCGAATATCTAAAAAAGTCCTTATAACTCCGTCTCCTATGTAAAAGATTTCTCCTACCTGGGTTGCGATGAATAACCTTTCAATTGAATCACCAGGAAGTATAGTTGTTTTCAAAACAGTGGGCATATTTATCTTACTAACAATAGGTCGTAAACTAACCTTTACTTTTATCAACTTACTTTACACCCCTTTAATTGCGTTTTATTAAAAGAATATGATTAGAACTGTTCGATTAGTATTCAATTAGGGACTAGGGAATTGGATACTATTTCTGATACCCCATTTATCATGTTCCTTACTCTGTTTTGCAAAAGTCTAGCTTACTTTTAAAAACTTTGTAACAGAACCTTAAAAATAATAAAAACCCACGAAGAAAATGAATTTTCATCGTGGGTTTTTATTATTTAAATGGACTTTCGGGACACCTAACTCAAGAAGCATCCGCACCTTCAAACTGACTATTATAAAGCGATGCATAGAAACCATCAGCTTTCAATAACTCTTCATGATTACCTTGTTCTACAATATCCCCATCTTTCATGACAAGGATTAAATCTGCATCACGAATTGTTGATAATCTATGAGCGATAATGAAACTTGTTCTACCTTCCATAAGGTTTTCCATCGCTTTTTGAATCAGTACTTCTGTACGAGTGTCAATGGAGCTTGTTGCTTCATCGAGTATTAATATTTTCGGATCCGCTATAAGGGCGCGTGCAATTGTTAGTAGTTGCTTTTGTCCTTGGGATACGTTGCTTGCTTCTTCGTTTAGTTCCATTTGATATTTATTTGGTAATGTTTTTACGAAGCTGTGAACGTGAGCTGCTTTCGATGCTTCAATTACTTCTTCGTCTGTAGCATCGAGTCTACCGTAACGTATATTTTCCATGATGGATCCGTTAAATAGCCAAGTGTCTTGAAGTACCATACCAAACATGTTGCGCAGGTCTTCTCGCGTAAAGTCTTTTATATCGTGACCGTCGATACATATTGCACCGCTGTTTATGTCATAGAAACGCATTAACAGTTTTACAATCGTTGTTTTACCAGCTCCGGTTGGTCCGACGATTGCAACTTTTTGTCCAGGCTTAATATTAGATGAGAAATTATTGATGATGATCTTATCTGGATTGTATCCAAATTGAACATCTTGGAAGGTAACTTCTCCTTGAACTTTTTGCAGCTTCACTGGATTTTCTGCTTCTGGAACTTCCTCTTCTTCTTCTAAAAATTCGAAGACCCTTTCTGCAGCAGCTGCAGTGGATTGAAGTACGTTCGCGATTTGCGCTACTTGAGCGATTGGTTGCGTAAAGCTTCTCACATATTGCACGAAGGCTAAAATGTCTCCAACTGCGATGGTTCTCTTTACCGCAAGCCATCCGCCTAAAATAGATACAGCGACGTAACCGATATTACCGATAAATGTCATAATCGGCATCATCATTCCGGATAAAAATTGAGATTTCCATGCGGAGTGGTAAAGGGTATCATTTACCTCTTCGAATTTTTTCACTTCTTCTTCTTCTTTGTTAAAGGCTTTTACGATATTGTGACCACTATAAATTTCTTCGACCTGACCGTTTACGTGTCCTAAATATTCTTGCTGGGATTTGAAATATTTTTGTGATCGTTTTACGACTGCCATGATGAGAATCATCGATACTGGCAATATTAAAAGCGCCACTAATGTCATTTGCCAGCTTATTGATAACATCATGATAAGTACACCGATGATTGTAATAACGGATGTGATGATTTGCGACATACTTTGGTTTAAAGTTTGGCTCACCGTATCTACGTCATTTGTAATTCTTGATAATACTTCGCCGTGCGTTGTTTTATCAAAGTATTTCAGCGGCATACGGTTAATTTTTTCATCGATTTCTTTTCTGAAGTTATAAGATACTTTTTGAGCTACTCCAGAAATAATGTACCCCTGGATAATACCAAACACAGTGCTCAGTATGTATAATCCAAGGAGTAAAATGACAATGTTTCCGATATAGGTAAAGTCAATGGCCGCACCGGGTGCTCCTGATACTTTGCTTACGAGTCCTTCGAAAAGTCTTGTTGTCGCATTGCCCAAAATTTTTGGACCAACGATTGTAAAGGCTGCACTACCGATTGCGAAAAGAATAACGACTAAAATTGATAATTTATAGGGCTTCAAGTATTGAAGGAGTTTATTCATCGTTCCTTTAAAGTTTTTTGCCTTCTCAATCTTTCTCATGCCGCCGCCCATAGGACCGCCACCGCCAGGACCAGGACCGCCTTGTTTTCTATTTTCTATTTTTCTATCACTCATGATGACAACTCCTCTCTTGAAAGTTGTGATAAAGCAATTTGCTTATAAACTTCACAGTTTTCCATAAGCTCTTCATGAGTACCAGTTCCAACTATTTTTCCTTCGTCAAGTACAATGATCTTATCCGCATTCATGATTGTACTAATTCTTTGGGCAATAAGTAAAATAGTACTTCCTGTAATCTCATTATTTAAAGCTCTGCGCAATGCTGCGTCTGTCTTAAAGTCAAGAGCTGAGAAACTATCATCGAATATGAAGATTTCCGATTTTTTCGTAAGAGCACGTGCAATAGAAAGTCTTTGTTTTTGGCCACCAGAAACGTTCGTACCACCTTGTGATATTTCTGTACGGAAGCTTTCAGGTTTCGTGTCAATAAACTCCATAGCTTGTGCGATTTCTGCCGCTTTTGTGAGTTCTTCTTCAGTTGCTTCTTTCTTACCGTATTTCAAGTTACTCTCGATTGTACCTGAGAATAGAACTCCTTTTTGCGGTACATAGCCAATTTTCTCTCTTAATTCCTTCTGAGATACTTCTCTAATATCCGTACCATCTATTAATATTTGACCACTTGTGACATCGTAAAAGCGTGGAATTAAGTTGATTAATGTTGATTTACCACTACCTGTACTTCCAATGAAAGCTGTCGTTTCACCAGGTTTTGCAGTAAAAGTGATATTGGAAAGCACATCTTCTTCTGCACCTGGGTATCTAAAGCTAACATTTTTAAATTCAACGTAACCTTTCTTGTCTGAAGCAAATGTTTTCGGCTCTTTTACATCACTAATGGTAATGTCAGTATCTAAAACTTCTGCGATACGTTGTGCGGAAACTGAAGCACGTGGAACCATAATAGATACCATTGAAATCATTAAGAATGCCATGATGATTTGCATTGTATATTGCATAAATGCCATCAAATCACCAACTTGCATATTTCCCATATCCACTTGGTGTGATCCAACCCAAATAATAAGTACAGTAACAGCATTCATGATAAACATCATCATTGGCATCATAAATGACATTAAACGGCTTACAAATAAGTTTGTTTTTGTTAAATCTTGATTTCCTTTTTCAAATTTCTTTTCTTCATGTTTTTGATTATTAAAAGCACGAATAACGAGCATACCTGTTAAGGATTCACGAGTGATTAAGTTAATTTTATCTACTAACTTTTGGATACGCTTAAACTTAGGAATCGCGACGCTAAATAAACCAATGACTAAGCTTAAAATTGCGATTACGGCAACTCCGATAATCCATCCCATTGAAACGTCTGTAGTAAGTACTTTAATAATGCCGCCTATACCTAAAATCGGTGCATAGAATACAATGCGAAGCATCATAACCATAAGTGTTTGAACTTGCTGGATATCATTTGTACTTCTTGTGATTAGAGATGCAGTGGAAAACTTATCAAACTCCGCATTCGAAAAGTTTGTAACTTTCCGAAATACTTTCTTTCTAAGGTCTCTGCCGAGTCCAGCAGCTACTTTTGCAGCAAGTAAACTCACGATAACGGTAGCTGCCATACTTACTAAGGATAAAAGCAGCATTTTCCCGCCGGAAGTAAAAATATAATTAGATTGAAGTTTATTAGTATTGATACCGATCTTCTTATACTCATTCTCAATGTATGGAACAGCTGACTGTGTTACCATGCTACCTGGCATATTCTTGAACTTCTCATTGGCCTTGTCTTTCATTGCATTGATTTGATCTTGAGGAAGTTTCGCAATGATTGCAAAAGGATCAGTATTTGGCGGAAGCTTCGCTGGTGTTTTGTTGTCGCCTGTCGCAGCAGGAGGGAAAGCAGATGCGCCGCCTTTTTCAATTCCTTGTGTAATTAACATTGGTTTCCCAAAGATATCGTTAAGCTCGTTAATTATTTTTTTATCTTCTGTATGTAGCTTATAAAGTGGCTCTTTATCAAGCTGCGGATAATCTTTTAAATCATTTTTCAGTTCACTTTGAGAGAGGTTGTTCTTATCTAAAAGCGCATAGTTGTCAGCTACTTTTTTCTTTTCATTTTCATTCATAAAGAGCGTAAGTTTATCCATTTCACTTTTACGAATAACCTCAGGTACTGCATTTTCTACACCTTTTTGTTGAATCCCTACATTGACAATGTTAGACATATAGTCTGGCAGTGATAGATCGCATACTGCCTGCACAGTTAAAAGACATACAACTGCAATGATGGAAGCAACAAATGGTTTTAAATGTTTAATGATCTTTAACATTTAATTCATCTCTCCATTTTCCTTATCTAATTTTTTTAGTTTTTACTCCGTTTCTCTCCTTTATTCTTCGTATTCTCAGTAATTCATTCCAGCAGCTCTTTACGTATTTTGGACCACAGACTAATTTTATGACTATATGAAGATATGATGCAACTTTTAGGGTGTAGATTTTGTTTTATAGGACTTAAATCCTAAAATAGAACGCACATGTTCTTGATAAAACATGTTTATAAACCAACATAACGTACAGGAAATCGGCTTTTCTCTTGTCGAAATTTAGCATACAGTGGTCATATATTTTCAAGAATAACGGAAGAATATATAGAAAATGCTACATAAATGTGAAGTTTGATCAACTTAGGGGGGACAATCTTGTTCAATAAGATAGTAAAATCTGTACCCAATTTATTTACGATTGGAAATTTATTGTGCGGCGTTTTTTCAATTACCATGAATATGAGTGACTATTTGGAAGTAGCCTCCATTTTTATTTTCTTTTCAGCTGTTTTAGATCTCCTTGATGGAAGAATTGCGAGAAAATTAAAAGTGAACAGTGAGTTTGGTGTACAATTAGATTCCTTAGCTGATATTGTTAGTTTCGGAGTTGCTCCTGCACTTTTATTTCATTCGATAGCAACACCATCTATTTTAACTTCTTTGGCATTTATCCTTTTCCCAACAATGGGGGCTTTAAGATTAGCTAAATTTAGTATAAAACCAACCATTGGATATTTTAAGGGATTACCTATTCCAGCTGCTGGATTACCATTGGCTGGTATGGGGTTGTTTTCATATAGCAATGCATGGATTACATTAATCCTCGCTCTCTTAATGGTAAGTCCAATTAAGTTTAAAAAACTTTAATTGGGATCCCGCCTATCGCTTTAATTTCATTTGTGAAACAGTTCGCTAATATCCATCAAATTGAGGATTTTGATGTTATTCATCATTTTACGGATACAGCGATGGGACAGACTTTAAAGAGCTTACCTATTGTAATTGCTCATAATAGATTGTGAAATTGAATAGCCTCCAGTTTTTGAGGTTATTGTTTATATTTCTGATATGTATTTTCGCCTCTATATTGAACGAATCAATCTTTCTTCTCTAATACCTCAAATGATAAAAATGCACTTCGTTGCTATAAAGGGCAAAAAATTTTCGTTTTGTGGATTATCTATTTTCTTAGCTTGATTGCGATGTGGTGGTACCCCTTGTTTAAAAGAACCCCTACCTCTCAAAATACTTAGTTACGCCCAAATAACATAACAAAAAGATTAGGAAATCACTCCTAATCTTTTTTGTTTATTACTATTCGATTGCCCCTGCAACATCGTAATCATTTAAATCTAATTCAATTGGTTGCCCTAACGCAAGTTTCGCAAGTTCTGATCCTAAGTATGGACCTGCTGTTAATCCTGAAGCACCTAATCCGTTCGCAATGAGTATACCTTCAAAATTAGGGAGTGGGCCAATAACAGGCAAGAATCCTGGCGTAAACGGTCTGAAGCCAACTCTAGTTTCAAGCATTGTGCCATCTTCCAAGCCAGGCGCAACTGTTAATGCTTTATGGAATACTTCATGTAAACCACCTGCAGTTACACGGTGATCAAAACCAGTATCATTCTCATGTGTTGCACCAATTACGACATGGCCATTGTCAAATGTTAAAATATATTGATCGTTTGGCGGCATAACAACTGGCATATTTTCTGTTGCTGTATTTTCCATTTGTAAATGAACAATTTGTCCTTTTTGGAACGTAACTAAGAAATTAATTCCTAATGGGTTCAAGATTTCGTTCGCCCATGCGCCTGCAGTTACAATAACCTTTTCTGCTAAAATTGTTTCATCGTTTACTTCAATTCCAGTAATATGATTTCCTTTACGGACTAATATGGCATCTCCTTTTATAAAAGTTGCACCATATTTTTTCGCAGCGCTTATTAATGCGTTGCGTAATGATCTTCCATTTACTCTTGCAGCCCCACTAATATGAACAGAACTATATTCTTCCGATAATGCAGGGAATAATTTTTTCGTTTCTTCAGCTGATAAGCGAGTGATTTCACCAATCTCCGGGGCATCTTCACGGCGTTTATACGCTCGCTCTTCCATTTGGTCTAACTTTTTCTCGTCAGTATGTAAACTAATTGCACCTACACGGTTGTAACCTGTATCCGTTTCGCCGTCTTCTTCTAATTGCTGAATTAACGAAGAATAGTAACGTGCACCGCCTTTAACGATTTTATACCATGCTTTATTACGACGTTGCGACAGCCACGGACAGACAATACCTGCTGCTGCATCAGTTGCTTGACCTAACTCTTGACGATCAACAATTGTTACATTTGCACCGGCCTTAGCAAGATGATAGGCAGTTGATGCCCCTAAAATTCCAGATCCAACTACAATATATGATTTCATTTCAAACACCTTTTCTCTTTTGCTAATTATTCAAATATAAGAACATACTTTAGTATACTGAAAGGAATCCTTTTTTCAATGTACTCATCTCAATTAATTGTTGCATCATTGTGACGTCCCTAATCGTTATTTTTTCTTCTTACGGAATAATTCAATTGTTTTATAGCCTTGTGAAAGGATTTCAATCATTTTCTCAAGACGTTTTTCACGTGTTTTTTCTTGTTTTACAGAAAATAAATTACGTGCCCAATCTTTTTGATATCCAGGAGTTAAACTTTGATAAAATTTAAGTTCAGTCGGATGATTAGCCAATAATGCTTCCACATCTTGAATTCGATCGGCATAATCAGCTACACATTGACTTGCAGCAGGCGTTTTCTTCACTTTTTTCTTTTCATGCTTTAAACCAACAACAGTGAAAACGTCATCCATACTTACCATTCGCGCAAATTTAATTTCGCTTTCCCCCACATATCCATCATCTCCAACGTTTAATGCTGGAAACATCTCATCACGGTGAATAAACGTACTGTAACGAGAATTACCTTTTTTCGGATATGCGAAGAATATATAGCCTTTTTCAATTAGCAATTCTTCATTACTAATAATAAAATTCGTTTGTTTCACCATTTCATCAAGCGTTTCTACAAAAATAAAAATGGCATCGTGTTCTTTTGAAAATGCAGTTTCTTTACCTGTGAAAATGTCATAATCACTTGGTTCGTTAATTACGACCATATTTGTATACTTATTTAGTTTCAATTTATCAATAACTGACATTATAATCTTCCTTTACATCCAATATTCATTTTATATACTTCTTTATACTGTTCTAGTG
>NZ_BOQD01000198.1 GCF_018332515.1 Bacillus hominis
GTTGATGGGCATGGGGTACCGCCAGCATTTCGGAAAAAAACCACGCTAAGAGAATATATATAAGAAAAGAGCCAGAATTTACCCCGCTAAGAGTAAATCGGCTCTTTAATATATAAAGGATGCACAGAAAAACCTAGAGGGGTTCAGCCGAGATACTTGTAGAAATGGGTCATAATCATACATTATTTTACAAATACATCTTATCTTGAAGGTATATGGATTATATAAAGTTAAAAATATAGTGTTAAACCCAAAAAAACACCATAACAGTGTTCACGGTGTTTTCCATATTAAAAATAAGACTATTATTTAAGTACTCTGAAACTGATTCATATTGTAGAAATATCCATTTTAAGATAATGATACGCTTCAAAATCTTCATTAAATATATCTGTAACTAATTTTATAGCCTCCGTATCATAAAAGCTCTGATATGTCGGCAGCCGAGGGAAAGATGGATCTGTAATGTCAGCTTCAGCGTAGTTTCCCTTATGAATCATCTTAGGCGCCTGATGATGCCATGATCTCGTTAATGTGTCTAGTGGGATAGTCTGTAAGTTATATTTGTTTTCTATTTTTGAGATTTCATTAGAGAAATTCTCTAAATATATATAATTGGTTACAAACTCTTCTTCTCCTTGAATATATTGTTGTGAATAGTGTGGATTAAGATAGTCAGAATCTGCCCCATTCGCGTGAAGATAATGTAAAAAATGTTTAAATGATTTTTTCTTTTTGCATGTACTGTCGTTATAAATAAACTTTCTAATAGGTTCCCACTCTGGATTTTCTATACCTGGTGGAGCAATAAGGGGTCACCATACCCAAAAAAGAAAATTGTACATTTAGACAAAATTTAGACACATTTAAACTGATTCCTGTACGTTAAGGAACCGATTACTTAGTTTACTACTTTTTTTAAAGAATCAAATAGTGAAAATTTCGTGGAAATTTGCTTAACGTAAGTTTTATATCAACTATTACGTTGGAGTACAGCCAAGGTACGTGTATTATCTACTATGAAAATCAGGAATATTTAAAGTATTCTAAGAAGAAGAATTGAGTGATAAGCTACGTTAACTACTTGATATCTTAACTAAGTAAATTATGTATTTAATGTATTCAAGGTAGTGCAATGAGAAGGTATCGAATAACCTTGCTTGGATAAACCGTGTCTCTTAAGAGCTCCTTAAGGCGCGTCCGTTACCTTGAGGGCAACGAACGGTTGTAGACTTCGATGTTGCAAGGATCGTTGTCAAACAAATTGTTTACATGTATTCAATGTAAAACTCTTATTAAATTAAGGTTTTTACTCCTAAGTATAGATAACATGTATATCTCGTCTGTATCCCTTTTTGACTTGCTCTTGATTGACCAAATAAGTCAAAATACCTTTCTAAATTTCCCTCTGATATTCCCCTATTTTATCTTATTCAAACTTGCATTCCAATAACCCATTTCTCATACGCCTGTTTCTAAAATAATAATTTAAATTGGGACCTCTGAGAGATCCCAATTAATTAAAAAGTAATGTCTCCTCTTGTTACATCATTTACAATTTTTATACTAATCCCTCTAACATCTCGAAGACTTCTAAATTATTTTTTTGGTAGTTCAGGGAATAAATAATGTAATATACAGATGGTCAAACGTCTGGATTTGCCTTTATACGGATATATATGCATATACATCGATGGATTAAAGTTTGCCTCAATAATTCCATAAGCATTTTTATTAGCTGCAGGAACTTCTGTATTTTCAATAATCAAATCAATACCACTAATATTTGCTCCAAGTGCCGACACAGCATCTACGGCAATTTTCTTATAATCATCGGGAATTTGATCTGTCATATCAATTGAGTCTCCACCTGTACTGACATTAGAATTTTCTCGCAGAAAAACAATTTCATCACTTGTTGGAATAGAATCTTTTCGATACCCTTGAGCTTTAAGCATTAGGACCTCTAATTCACCTAATTGTATATTTTCTAAAGGTGTTCTATGGTCCATTCCTCTTAATGAATTCAGGTTCTTTTGAGCGACTAACTCTTCAATCGTATGTGAACCGTCTCCTATAACATTGGCTGGAATTCGTAATAAAACGGCAGAAACTTTGCCATCTAGCACAAAAAATCGATATTCTGTTCCATTAATAAATTCTTCTATTAATACTGATGAGTCCTCTTTAAATGCTATTGTGAGTGCTTTTTGATAGTCTTCGTAACTTGCTCCGTTTTCTTTAAAGATAGATATTCCTAAACCATAATTTGTTGTTTTTGGTTTAACGACAAAAGGCTTTCCTGCAAATATATCATAGGAACGTAAGGCTTTTTCTATATCACTAAATTCCTCACCTATTGGTACACGAAATCCATGCTGTTGAAGAATTTTCTTTGTTACTGTTTTATTTTCCATAATTAATGGTGATATATAACTATCTTTACTTGTCATATTCCCATTTTTCACATATTCAACATGATTTCCTAACTGTAGTTTTAAAAATTGATCTTGTCGATCTAAAACGTCTACTTGTAATCCTTGTTGAATAGCATCAAACATTAAAATTTGTGTAGACAACTCCATGTCAGTAAATCCTGATAGTTGATATGGTTTATCCCATGCTTTTTTATAATTTTCTTTAGCAATACGGGAAGCTACCTGACTTTGACTACTTTTTATAATCTCTTTATAAAGTCTTCCAGCTAAAGTCTTACTTGGATCTGTTAGCATTTCTCTCAAGTTAACAAATAAGGTATTCGAAACAGTTATGTCTAACAGCCCTGTTAAATGTTCCATCTCATCAATAATACGCTCAGCATCTGTTTTAAATTGCGTATGTTCTAACGGATGTTCAAGAGCCACTAAATTATTTTGAAAATCACCGATTTTTACCCATTCATCATTATTATCGTCTTGATCAATCCAGAGTAAATAGATGAGGAAAAGATGTAGAAATTCTGCTTGTTCATGGCTAATTCCATATGTTTCAAAAGGATTTAAATCTAGGTTTCTTAATTCAATATAACGAATCCCATGATTTTTTAAATCTGAAACTTGAGGACCGCCCCTTAAACGGACAGATGCATAAAATTCTTTTTCTTCTAATAAAACCCCTTTACTTACCAGCGAAGAAAGATCAGATATATAGTTCTGTAAACTACTATAGGATACTTGAACATCATTTTCATTACTATAACCATATTTACTATTTCTAATGCTTCTTACGGCGTCATTTAAAGGATTTATTTCAAAGAAATTCTTTTCACTACTAGGAGAAGCACCGAAGAAATAAGTTATTAACCATCGATAGTGTAAATAATTCCTTGTGACTTTCAGATAAATTTCTGTTTTAAATTGATGATAATCTTTTATTTCTGATTGTAATTCAAATAATGCCTGAATCAAATTATCGCTAAATTCAAAATTGTAATGAATACCACTAATCATTTGTTTTCGTCGACCATAAGAATTAGATAAATATCGACGATATAAAACATTTTCATGATTATTAAGTTTCGCAATAACAATATCTTCTTCTTTTTCGGGCAACTGTGGTGGCATGCTTAATGGCCAAAGCATTTCGTTATTTCCCATAGAACGATAGGCAACATCATGGATAGCTGCTAAATAATTAAATAAATCTCCTAGTGTCTCAGTAACTGGTGTGATTAATTCCATTTGTGTTTCAGAGAAATCTCGCTGAATATAAGGATGTTCATCTCTTACTGAAATACTTTTGGGATGTTCCGTTTTAGCTAAACTTCCTGATAGGTCAACTCGTTGACTTTCTTTTTCAACTCCAAAACGTGCTTTTAATAAATATGGTTTAATACGGTCATTGTTTAACATTTTTTTCATTTCCATACAAACTGTACCTCCCATCAACTCAAATATTTGATATAGAAATAGCTAAAATTATAACCATTATTTTTTTGAATTTAGCATTTGGATATTAATGGCCAAAGCATTTTATTCTTATCCACGGAAAGAGAAGGGATTTCACGAATAGCTGCTAAGTAATTAATCATGTCTTCTAATGTTTTAGTATTAGGCTGAATATATGATCTTGTATCTCTTATCGAAAACGGTTTAGACGTTTCAGTTGAACTTTCAAATAAGTCAACTTGTCGATTTTCCTTTTCAATCTCATAACGAGATTTTAATAAGGATGGTTTAACACGGTAATTAAATAACATTTTTTTAATCCACATGAACTCTTCCTCCCAATTTATTTGTTTTTACAAACTATATAATATGACAAAATATAACAATCAAAAGCACCCACATCTCTACATGCGGATACTTTTGTTACTATATTTTGCTGTAAACTTAAATACTTCATATGCCATTGGAAGTGGGTATTGTTGTAAATAAGAATCATCTTAAATACTTCATATGGAAAGAGAAATGCTCATTTAAGAAAGTGGAAATAAAGAAGTAGCTATGATCATAGCCCTCCATTTTTTTATAAGTTACCATTTGACTATTTTTTTGAGCGTTCTCTAAGAAAATATGTTCTTCCAATTGTTTCGGATAAAACTCGTCTTGACTACCTTGCATAATAAGAATTGGTGGAATAGTAGCTTCTTTAATTAATTCTGAAGCATCCCATTCTTTCCAAGAATCTTTGTCTTCACCTAAATAAGAGGTGAAAGCATTTATTCCCCATGGTACTTGACTAGGAGTTAAGATTGGAGAAAAAGCAGAAACCGCTTTGAATCTCTTAGCATTTTTCAAACCGATCACTAAAGCCCCATGTCCTCCCATTGAATGCCCCATTATGCTTTCTTCACCTGAAAAATTAGGTACTATAGTCGAAGCAATGGATGTTAATTCATCTACGATATACGAATACATTTTATAATGCTGTGCCCAAGGATCCTGGGTAGCATTTAAATAAAAACCTGCCCCTTGTCCAAGATCCCATGCTGCAACATCAGAAACGTATTCTCCACGTGGTGAAGTATCTGGCATAATCACTGCAACTTGATGTTTTTCAGCCAAACGTTGAAATCCACTTTTTTGACTAAAATTATCATCTGTACAAGTTAAACCAGATAACCACCATATAAGTGGAATTTTTTTCTTTTCTTTATTTGATGGTAAGTAGATACTAAATTTCATATCACATTGCAAGACTTCGGAATAATGGCTATACTTACGTTGCTCTCCTTCGAAAGAACGATGTTGTTCAATACATTTAAGACTCATTATCTCACTCTCCGTAAGTTAAAATCGTACGAATGGATTCACCTTTGTGTAATAAGTCAAATGCCGCATTGATGTCTTTAAATTCTAAATGATGAGTAATAAATGAATCTAAATCAATATCACCATGCATATAATCTTCGACCATTTCTGGAAGTTCAGATCTTCCTTTAACTCCACCAAAGGCTGATCCACGCCATACTCGGCCCGTTACTAATTGGAATGGACGAGTATGGATTTCTTTACCAGCACCAGCTACTCCGATAATAATACTTTCGCCCCAACCTTTATGACATGCTTCAAGAGCGGATTTCATTACTTCAACATTACCAATACATTCGAAGCTATAATCCACGCCACCATCTGTCATTTCGACTATAACTTCTTGAATTGGGCGATCATAATCTGCAGGATTCACAAAATCAGTCGCTCCCATTTTTTTAGCGAGTTCCCATTTTTGGGGATTCAGGTCAACTGCAATAATTCGGCTTGCTTTTGCTTGAACCAATCCTTGAATAGCTGCTAATCCAATCGCTCCTAAACCAAATACAGCTGTTACAGCTCCTTCTTCAACTTTTGCAGTGTTGTGTACAGCACCAATACCTGTAGTCACACCACATCCTAATAAAGCAACTTTATCTAACGGAGCGTTTTCATCGATTTTCGCTAAGTTAATCTCATTAACAACTGTATATTCACTGAATGTACTAGTTCCCATGTAATGATAAAGGGGCTCTCCATTATAAGAGAAGCGAGTTGTTCCATCAGGCATTAAACCTTTACCTTGTGTTTCTCGTACAGCACTACATAGGTTTGTTTTACCAGAACGACAGAATTTACATTCTCCACATTCAGGTGTATATAGTGGAATAACATGATCCCCAGGTTTTACTGAAGTAACTTCATCACCTACTGAAACGACAACACCAGCACCTTCATGGCCTAATACAGCAGGAAATACTCCTTCTGGGTCGTCACCTGATAATGTAAAAGCATCTGTATGACAGACAGAAGTATATAGTATTTTTACTAATACCTCTTTTGCTTTTGGCTCTTCTACATCGATTTCTACGATTTGAAGTGGCTCCCCTGGCTTAAATGCAACAGCAGCTCTACTTTTCAATTGAATCCCTACTTTCTTTTTTTATTGTTTACACCACTAAGATTACACTTTATAATTTTAATTACAATACTGACAAATTTGTCACTATAAACATTTTTTTCGCGAGAGGAAGGTCAAAAATTATGGTTATTCATTATAAGGACAAGGAATTTTTCACTGGAAAAGATTTAGCTTTATCTGTGATAGGAGGGCGTTGGAAAATAGCAATTATATGGTGTTTGTTACAACGTTCGCCATTAAGATTAAGTGAAATACAAAAAAAGCTGCCTGAAGTTAATCAACGTATGTTGATTAGACAATTAAGAGAATTAGAAGACGATAAAATAATTACTCGATGTGTATACCCCGTAGTGCCTCCTAAGGTTGAGTATGAACTTAGTGAAATTGGTCATCAACTAGAGAATGTTGTAACAGCCATCTGTGATTGGGGAGATGACTTTAGTGATTTTGTAGAAAAAGATTCGGACGAACTTAGTTGAAGAAACAAGTAAATATCGATTCATTAAAAATAGTGCGTAATTGTATGACTTAATCCATAAATTTGCATACAAAAAACCGATAACTTTGCATCGAATGCTGTAAAGTCATACGTAACGACTAGTTAAGATAATTAACGAAAATATACGCTAAGTAAATTTCGACATAAAATGAGCCGAATTTCCTACTCTAAGGGGTCCCGCCAACCAAATGACATAAAACCCACGTTAATAAATTTTATGGAAAATAAAAATCCGGTTTTCCTGTATTAAAAAATATTTTACAAAGAAAAAGCTGATTTCCTTATCTTAAAGAAAATCAGCTTTTGGCGTAGTTATTAATTTAGAGGTTGATGGGGTTCAGCCGAGATACGTGTAAAAACGGGGCATGAGCTGTAATATATTTCCATTGTTGGGTTTTTAGATAAAAATATCTACCTCATGATTAACAAAAAGCTGATTACCTATGCGCTATAAATGAACTGCCCCAATTGTTAAACAAAACCTAGCAATTGGGGCAGTTCATAGTTATCATTTGACTCTTCTAGTGACCTTCTCAAGTAAAGCACCCTTTGGTTGAATAAGATTTATTTATTCATTCCCATCAATCGCTTAATTGTTCTTATTTGGGGTACAGTCACATGCCCATCAACTT
>NZ_BOQD01000199.1 GCF_018332515.1 Bacillus hominis
ATTTGACTCGTGTTTTTTTGTTTTTAAACAGTACACGAAAGAAGTAAAGGGAATACATAAGTAATACAAACACGTTGCCCAAGATTAAATCATATTATATAAGAAATTGATGTATATTTTCCGGAAAATTGTTAAGGAATAGAGGTATATAGTATGTTTATTTAAAAAGGGGAGGAAAGATTATGAAATTACCAAGTGAAATTTGCATCGTTTGTGAAACAAAAAGAGGAGAAGGAATATATGTATATAATAATTTAATATGTTACGAGTGCGAAAGAAATCTGGTGAATACTGAGACAAATGACCCGAAGTATATACATTATTTAAAACAACTGCGAAAATTAGAAGTATCATATTTTTAAATAGGCATTATGCCTATTATTTTTTTTGCCCTAATATCTGTATAATAGATACAGAATAAATAATAAGGAAGATATATATATATGAATCAAAATCGTATACCTTTATATGAGGCGTTAATGGAATTTAAAGAAAGGCGACCACTATCTTTTCATGTTCCAGGTCATAAGAATGGTTTAAACTTCCCTCAGAAAGCTACAGGAGGGTTTAAGGACATATTATCGATTGATGTAACAGAGTTAACAGGATTAGATGATTTGCATAGTCCATTTGAATGTATAGATGAAGCACAGCACTTATTAGCTGAAGTATATGGCGTGCACAAAAGTTACTTTTTAATTAATGGTTCAACAGTTGGAAATTTAGCAATGATTTTGTCTTGCTGCGGCGAAAATGATATTGTCCTCGTACAAAGAAATTGTCATAAATCAATCATTAATGGTTTGAAATTAGCAGGGGCTAATCCGGTCTTTTTAAATCCATGGATTGATGAAGTACATAACGTACCAGTAGGTGTTCATGATGAAGTTATTAAGGAGGCAATTACAAAGTATCCAAATGCAAAAGCACTTATTTTAACACATCCTAATTACTATGGTATGGGAATTGATTTAGAGGCAAGTATCGCTTACGCACATGCACATGAAATTCCTGTTCTAGTAGATGAAGCACATGGGGCACATTTTTGTATAGGGGATCCCTTCCCGAAGTCAGCATTAGTTTATGGTGCGGATATTGTGGTTCATTCCGCACATAAAACATTACCTGCGATGACAATGGGATCTTATTTACATATAAATAGCCGTTTGGTGAGCGAAGAAAAAGTTTCCTCCTATTTAAGTATGCTACAATCTAGTAGCCCATCATATCCAATTATGGCTTCTCTTGATATAGCACGCTTTGCAATAGCGGTTATAAAGGAAGAGGGGCATGATGAAATCGTTGAGTTTTTACGCCGATTTAAAGAAGGATTGCGATCTATCCCACAAATAGCCATTTTGCAATATCCATCGCAAGATGAATTAAAGGTTACGGTGCAAACTCGCTGTCAGTTATCAGGGTATGAATTACAGTCTGTATTTGAAAAGGTCGGTATATATACGGAAATGGCAGATCCATATAACGTCCTATTTATATTACCGTTACAAGTAAATGAGGAGTATATGAAAGCTATAGAGATAATTCGAGTAGCTTTGCAGCAATATAAGGTAAAAGACAAGACAGCATCAATTCGTTATACTTATAAAGGGGAAATTGCCCCTTTACCGTATACGTATAAACAATTAGAGAGATACGAAACAAAGTTAGTATCTATAGAAGAAGCAGTTGGTATGATAGCTGCAGAAATGGTGATTCCGTATCCACCTGGAATTCCATTGATCATGTATGGAGAGAGAATTACTCAGGAACATACAAAGCAAATTACTCATTTAGAGAAAACAGGGGCTCGTTTTCAAGGTAGTACGAAATATATGAACGTGTATGATATAGAAAGTAGGTTTTAGGATGAAGGGATTATTTGTAACAATTGAAGGACCAGAAGGTTCAGGTAAAACAACATTAATTAAAAGTTTATTGCCATATTTTGAGCAAAAGGAACAAAAGGTAATGGCGACCAGGGAACCGGGTGGTATTGCAATTTCTGAGGATATTAGAACAATTTTGCATAAACAAGAATATACGATGATGGAAGCACGTACAGAGGCGCTTCTTTATGCTGCTGCACGTAGACAGCATTTAGTGGAAAAAGTTATGCCGGCACTTGAGGAAAACTATCTTGTACTATGTGATCGTTTTATAGATAGCTCTTTAGCGTATCAAGGATATGCAAGAGGCTTAGGTATGGATAAAGTATTTGAAATTAATCGTTTCGCAACGGAAGATTGTATGCCTAGTTTAACAATCTATTTAGATATTGAGCCAGAGGTAGGTTTAGCACGAATTGAAAAAGATGCAGGACGTGAAGTAAATCGACTAGATATGGAAGATATCTCTTTCCATAAACGTGTGCGTGAAGGGTATTTACAAGTTGTAGAGCGCTTCTCTAATCGCATTGTATTAGTAAATGCTGATCAACCAATGAAAAAACTTATAGAAGAAGTTGTTCAGATTATAGAAGATAAATTGTTATAATAGAAGGAAAGAATGAAATAAGTGAGGTATGCAGTATGATAAATACGTGGGAGCAGCTTTCTGCTATACAGCCCATCGGTGTCAAAATGTTGATGAATAGCATTGCAAAAGAGCGTATATCCCACGCTTACTTGTTAGAGGGGGGGAAAGGGACTGGGAAGTTCGCCACAGCAATTCAAATGGCAAAAAGTTTTCTCTGCTTACAAAGAAATGGTGTAGAGCCTTGTCATGTATGTACGAATTGTCGCCGAATTGATTCAGGTAACTACCCAAACTTACATATTGTAAAACCAGATGGATTATCTATTAAAAAACAGCAAATTCATGACTTACAAGAAGAGTTTTCAAAAACAGGATTAGAAGCAAATAAAAAAGTATATATTATTGAGCATGCAGATCGTATGACAGCAAATGCAGCGAATACGCTCTTAAAGTTTTTAGAAGAACCAAGTAGTGATACAACAGCTATTTTACTTACTGAACAAAGTCATCAGATTTTAAATACAATTTTATCTCGTTGTCAAGTTGTTACGTTTAGGCCGTTACCGACAAAATCCTTAATTAAGAGATTAGAGGAAGAAGGTATTACAGTCACTTTATCTACACTTGCTGCGCAGCTTACAAATAGTTTTGAAGAAGCTTTATTAATGTGTAATGATGAATGGTTTGCACAAGCGAGAGCTTTAGTGATAAAATTATGTGAAGCGCTCGAAAAAGATAAAGCCTCTATTTTTTTTGTACAAGAAAAATGGGGGAAACACTTTAGAGAGAAAGAACAATTACAGCAAGGTTTAGATATGTTACTCCTTATTTATAAGGATTTATTATATGTTCAACTTGGAGAAGAAGATCGTCTTGTTTTTCATGAGCATAAAGAGATGTTTGAATCCTTCTCCTATGCTCAGAAGCGCATTGTATCAGCTCTCTTTAATATATTAGAGGCAAAAAATAGAATCAACGCTAATGTAAATGCGCAGCTTGTGTTCGAACAGTTAGTGTTGCGGTTGCAGGAGGGATGACCGTTTTGTATGATGTAGTAGGTGTTCGCTTTAAGAAGGCCGGAAAGGTATATTACTTTGATCCAAATCAGTTCGATATCTCAGAAAATGAGTTTGTAATTGTAGAAACCGTAAGAGGTATTGAATACGGCAAAGTAGTTATTACCAAAAAGCAAGTTGATGAAAACGACGTTGTATTACCGCTTAAAAAGGTTATTCGTATTGCAAATGAAAATGATCGTACCATTGTTGAAGAAAACAAGCATGCTGCGAAAGAAGCATATCAAGTTTGTCAACAAAAGGTAGGAGAACATAATCTTGATATGAAGCTTGTAGATGTAGAGTATACGTTCGATCGTAATAAGATTATTTTTTACTTTACTGCGGATGGTCGGATTGATTTCCGAGAACTAGTGAAAGACTTAGCGGCAATTTTTAGGACAAGAATTGAGCTGAGACAGATCGGCGTTCGTGACGAAGCAAAAATGCTTGGTGGTATTGGTCCATGTGGTCGTATGCTTTGTTGTTCTACTTTTTTAGGAGATTTTGAACCTGTATCCATTAAAATGGCAAAGGATCAAAATTTATCATTAAATCCTGCAAAAATCTCTGGTTTATGTGGTCGCTTAATGTGTTGCTTAAAATATGAGAATGATGAATATGAGGCAGCAAAGGAACAACTTCCTGATTTAGATCAACGTATACAAACACCGCACGGTACTGGCCGTGTTATCGGATTAAATATTTTAGAAAGATTAATTCAAGTGGAACTAGTAGACAAGGAACGGATAGTAGAATATACGTTAGATGAATTAATTAATAAAGGGGTCGTTTCGAGTCAAACCACAGATTAATGAGGTGGGTGCTTGTGGAGAAAAAGGATATTTTTGCATCGGTTTCTAGTATGGAAGAGCAAATTGGACATTTATACAAACAGTTGGGAGAATTAAAACAACATCTTGCAGAATTATTGGAAGAAAACCAACATATAAAAATGGAAAATGAAAATTTGCGACATCGTTTTGAAGAAGTGCAGAACAAGGAAAAACAAAAAACTCAAAAACGCAAAGAAATGAAGGCGAAGACAGATATTGGTGAAGGCTACGATAACCTAGCAAGACTATATCAAGAAGGTTTTCATATTTGCAATCTACATTATGGAAGTGTACGTAAAGAGGGAGATTGTTTATTCTGTCTGTCATTTTTAAATAAAAAGTGAAATTACCTTTCCAATATAATTGGAAAGGTAATTTTTTATACATGAGAGTAGAATGAAATTTATTTTTACATTAATAGAGGATGAGATAGGGTAGGTTAAGTGTAAGAAAGGGAGCAATATATGAATTTATATGAAGATGAGCGTTTAGATTACTTATTAGCGCAAGATATGAAGATTGTACAAAGTCCATCAGTATTTAATTTTTCTTTGGATGCTGTTTTACTCGCAGATTTTGCTTGGGTGCCGATTCAAAAAGGTAACTTACTTGATTTGTGTACAGGTAACGCAGTTATCCCTCTTTTATTAAGTACAAGGACAAAAGGGAAAATTACAGGTGTAGAAATTCAAGAACGCTTATATGATATGGGAATAAGAAGCGTTCAATACAATAATTTAGAAGAAAGAATTCATTTAATCCATGGAGATTTGAAAGATATGCCGGAGAAACTTGGACGTCATCAATATGATGTTGTAACATGTAATCCTCCTTATTTTCAAACACCAAAAACTTCTGAGAAGAATATCAATGAACATTTAGCGATAGCTCGTCATGAAATTATGTGCACATTAGAGGATGTTGTACATGCAAGTAGCCAGTTAGTGAAACAGGGCGGGAAAGTAGCATTTGTACATCGTCCAGGTCGTTTGCTCGACATCGTCACATTAATGCGTAAATACAAAATCGAACCGAAACGTGTGCGATTTGTTTATCCTAAGGCTGGTAAAGAGGCAAATACATTGTTAATTGAAGGAATTAAGGATGGGAATGCAGATTTGAAAATCTTACCACCCCTTTTTGTATATGAAGAAAACAACGAATATACAAAGGAGCTTCGTTCAATTTTATATGGAGAAGAATAAGCATTGTTTTTATGTGGTGGAGTGTTCTGATGGAAGTTATTATGCTGGATATACAAATCATATAGAAAAACGGATTCAGACCCATAATAGTGGAAAAGGTGCTAGATATACACGTGCTAGGCTTCCAGTTGTTTTAAAATATGTAGAGGATCACGAGGATAAACGAACGGCTATGCAAGCTGAATATCACTTTAAACAGTTAACAAGGAAACGAAAAGAAGAATATATGCAAAAAGGAGAACGCTATGTGGCAGCAAAAAAGCTTTCAGCAAAATGAAAAAGGGTTTTTATATTTAGTACCGACTCCAATTGGAAATTTAGAGGATATGACATTTCGTGCAATCCGAATTTTAAAAGAGGCAGATGTTATTGCTGCGGAAGATACAAGGCAAACGAAGAAGCTTTGTAATTATTTTGAAATTGAAACACCAGTTATGAGTTATCATGAGCATAATAAAGAAGTAAGTGGACGAAAAATTTTAGATAAGTTAGAAGATGGTAAGACTGTAGCCATTGTGAGTGATGCTGGTATGCCATGTATTTCAGATCCTGGTTACGATATTGTTGTAGAGGCTGTAGCAGGACAATATCATGTTATTCCGCTCCCTGGAGCAAATGCGGCTCTTACAGCATTGATTGCATCAGGACTTGAGACAAAACACTTTTATTTCTATGGTTTCCTGCAAAGAAATAAAAAGGAACGTAGGATTGAGTTAGAAAAGCTGCGCTATATTCCAACTACAATGATGTTTTATGAAGCACCACATCGTTTAGATGATACTTTAATCTCTATGCAAGACGTATTAGGAAATAGAGAAATCGTATTATGTCGCGAGCTAACGAAAAAATTTGAAGAATTTATTCGTGGAACAATTGAGGAAGCAATTGAGTGGACGAAGCAAAATGAAGTCCGTGGTGAGTTTTGTATTTTAGTAGCAGGTTCAACAGAAGAAGCTGCTCCAGAAGAACAATGGTGGGAAACTATTTCAGTATATAATCATATTGAACATTATATAAATGAAAAAGGTATGAATTCAAAAGAAGCGATTAAAACAGTCGCTAAAGATCGAGAATTGTCGAAACGTGATGTATATCAAATCTATCATGTAGATAAAAAATAAGCTTCTCATAATTGAGAAGCTTATTTTGCTGTTTCGATATAATCTTGAAGTTCGTTTAAAACCTGTTCAGCGCCTTCTTTACTTAAGATAATTTTACCTTCAGCTAAAGATAGGTTACCATCAGATACTTCACCAGTTACTTGGCAAGTCATGTTTGGTTTATATTTTTTTAAGATGATTTTTTCGTCATCAACGTAGATTTCAAGAGCGTCCTTTTCTGCAATACCTAAAGTACGGCGTAATTCGATTGGAATTACCACACGACCTAATTCATCAACTTTACGAACGATACCAGTAGATTTCATAATTCTTTTCCTCCTAAATAAATAGTTTATAAGTTTCGAGTCTATTTTTTTGATTCGTCATTTTTCGACAAAATACCCTATGGACATATGATACCAATCATTTACATTTCCGTCAATTCTTAAATTCTATATTTTAAAAAAAGATTTATAGATTTTTATACTTCTTATATATAATAGAGTGTGAGTCATTTCTATAATTGTTTCGTATTATTTTTATAATGTTTATACTTTTCGGGAAATATATTGTATATTTTTTTTGAATATGAGTAATAGATGATAAAGATATCGAGCATTAACTCGTTTTTATATGTGAGTTTTTGATATACTGTTTATAAATACATATGAGGTTATTCGGGAGGTCCAAAACGATGAAAGAGGAAAATAAGTCCTTTTATATTACTACCCCAATTTATTATCCAAGTGGAAAGTTACACATTGGACATGCTTATACGACAGTAGCAGGAGATGCGATGGCACGATATAAGCGTATGCAAGGATACAATGTTCATTATTTAACAGGAACTGATGAGCATGGACAGAAGATTCAAAAGAAAGCAGAAGAACTAAATGTTACACCACAAGCATATGTGGATAACATTGTATCAGGGATTAAAGAACTTTGGGAGAAGATGGATATCTCCTATGATGATTTTATTCGTACAACGGAAGATCGTCATAAAGATGTTGTTGAGAAAATCTTCAAGCAGCTAGTAGATCAAGGCGATATTTATCTTGATGAATATGAAGGTTGGTATTCTGTACAAGATGAAACATTCTATACAGCGCATCAATTAGTAGATCCAATTATGGAAGGTGACAAAGTAGTCGGTGGAAAAAGCCCAGATAGTGGTCACGCTGTAGAACTTGTTCGCGAAGAATCTTATTTCTTTAGAATGGGTAAATATGTAGACCGACTATTAAAGTTCTATGAAGATAACCCTCATTTCATTCAGCCGGAGTCCCGTAAAAATGAAATGATTAATAACTTCATTAAACCAGGATTAGAAGATTTAGCTGTTTCTCGTACTTCATTTGACTGGGGAGTTCGTGTTCCAGGTAACCCAAAACACGTTATTTACGTATGGGTAGATGCGTTGTCTAATTACATTACTGCATTAGGATATGGAACAGAAAATGACGAGAAGTATAAAAAATTCTGGCCAGCAGATGTCCATTTAGTTGGGAAAGAAATCGTTCGTTTCCATACAATTTATTGGCCAATTATTTTAATGGCTTTAGATTTACCACTTCCGAAGAAAGTCTTTGCTCATGGCTGGATTTTAATGAAGGATGGAAAAATGAGTAAGTCAAAAGGAAACGTAGTAGATCCAGTTACACTAATCGATCGTTACGGATTAGATGCATTACGTTACTACTTACTTCGCGAAGTTCCATTTGGATCTGATGGAGTATTCACACCAGAAGGATTTGTTGAACGAATCAACTTTGATTTAGCGAATGATTTAGGGAACTTATTAAATCGTACAGTAGCTATGATTGATAAATACTTTAACGGGGAAATCCCTGAATTTAAAGCAAATGTAACTGAGTTCGATGAAACGCTAGTGACATTTGCCCAAGATACATTGAAAAAAGTAGAAGAGGCAATGGAGAATATGGAATTCTCTGTAGCGTTAAGTTCCATTTGGCAATTAGTTAGCCGTACGAACAAATATATTGATGAAACGCAGCCATGGGTATTAGCGAAGGATGAGAATGATCGTGAAAAACTTGCGTCTGTAATGGCCCACTTAGCTGAGGTACTTCGTCAAACAGGTATTATGCTTATGCCGTTCCTAACGGTAGCACCAAGTAAGATGTTTGCTCAACTTGGACTTACTGAAGAGGCGCATAAATCTTGGGAAAGCCTATCTACAATTGGATGTATTCCAGCTGGAACAAAAGTAGAAAAAGGAAACCCAATTTTCCCTCGTTTGGAAATGGAAGTAGAAGTGGAGTATATTAAAGAACAAATGCAAGGTTCTGCACCTAAAGTAGAAGAGAAAAAAGCAGAAGAACAAAAGGCAGAAGAAATTACAATTGATGATTTCTTTAAAGTAGAATTACGAGTAGCTGAAGTAATATCCGCTGAACCTGTGAAAAAAGCAGATAAGTTGTTAAAAATCCAGCTTGATTTAGGGACAGAGAAGCGTCAAGTGGTTTCTGGGATTGCTAAATTCTATTCCCCAGAAGAACTAAAAGGTAAAAAGGTTATTTGTGTAACGAATTTAAAACCTGTAAAATTACGTGGTGAATTATCACAAGGTATGATTTTAGCAGGTGAAGAGAATGGCGTATTGTCATTAGCATCAATTGATCAAAATTTACCAAATGGTACAAAAATCAAGTAATTGAGACAAGAAAAGAGATGTTTCACGTGTAACATGGGTGAAGCGTCTTTTTTCTTTTTACATTCCCTTTTTTTGCATTAAAATTGTAGTATTGTTATCGTTAAGTTAGAAAGAGCATAGCTTTTCTATGAGAGCATTGATTTCAAGATAAAAGGAGTTATTTATTATGTTGTTTGATACACATTCACATTTAAATGCAGAGCAATTTGAAGAAGATTTACAAGAAGTTATCGCAAGAATGAAAGAAGCGGGAGTTACATATACAGTTGTTGTTGGATTTGATGAAGTAACGATAAAGAAAGCAATTGAATTAGCAGAGGCTTATGATTTTATTTACGCTGCAGTTGGATGGCATCCCGTTGATGCAATCGACATGAAAGAAGAACATTTAGCTTGGTTAGAGGAATTAGCTGCTCATCCTAAAGTAGTTGCAATTGGAGAAATGGGATTAGATTATCACTGGGATAAGTCTCCAAAAGAAATACAGAAGGAAGTATTCCGTAAACAAATTGCATTAGCGAAAAAGGTGAAATTACCGATTATTATACATAACCGCGATGCAACTCAAGATATTGTTGATATCCTAGAGGAAGAGAATGCAGCTGAAGTAGGAGGCATTATGCATTGCTTTAGCGGTAGTGTAGAAGTAGCGCAGCGATGTGTCGATATGAACTTTTTAATTTCATTAGGCGGGCCAGTAACATTTAAAAATGCTAAGAAACCGAAAGAAGTTGCTATGGAGATTCCGTTAGAAAAATTATTAATAGAGACAGATTGTCCATATTTAACACCACATCCATTTCGAGGGAAACGAAATGAACCTAGTTATGTAAAACTGGTAGCAGAAGAAATTGCGAATTTAAAAGGAATTTCTTATGAAGAAGTAGCACAAATAACAACAAAGAATGCAAAAGCCTTATTTGGTGTTGAATAAAAAAGAATGGGAAGTCCCATTCTTTTTTTGTTTTTTGAGAAGAGAGATAGTAGAAATGATAAGAACCCACTATTTACTCATAACATAAGTGTAGAAATATTGCGGATAAATTAAGATGGAGATAGAAGTGTTACAATAAGGATAGTGAACAAAGATTTTTCTTTTCTACTTTTTAAAATGTAAGATTGGGAAAATAATAATGGAAAAGTCGTCATTTTTTTGTTTTACTAAGTAGAGATGAAACGAGTGTGGAGGCAAGCATGAAAATTAAAGAGATTATCGTTGTAGAAGGTAAAGATGATACAGTTGCGATTAAACGTGCTGTTGATGCGGATACAATCGAAACGAACGGTTCAGCAATCGGTGATCATGTTATTGAGCAAGTTAAATTAGCGCAGCAAAAACGAGGCGTTATTATTTTCACAGATCCGGATTATCCTGGAGAGCGTATTCGAAAAATTATTTCTGACAAAGTTCCTGGATGTAAGCATGCTTTTTTACCGAAGGAAGAAGCACTTGCTAAAAGGAAAAAAGGTGTTGGAATCGAACATGCTTCTAATGAGTCGATTCGCCGCGCTTTAGAGAATATACATGAAGAAATGGAAGCTTATACGAGTGAAATTAGTTGGAGTGATCTAGTCGATGCGGGCTTAGTGGGCGGAGAAATGGCAAAGAGTCGCAGAGAAAGAGTGGGTAAGCTATTAAAGATTGGTTATACAAACGCAAAACAGTTACATAAACGTTTACAAATGTTTCAAGTCTCAAAGGAATCATTTGCAGAAGCTTATAAACAAGTAATACAGGAGGAAAAAAAATGAAGGATATCGCAACACCAAATCGTACAAAAGACATTGTTGAAAAGTATGGATTTTCATTCAAAAAAAGTTTAGGACAAAATTTTTTAATTGATACAAATGTATTAAATCGTATCGTTGATTACGCAGAAATCGGTTCAGAAAGTGGCGCAATTGAAATTGGACCAGGTATTGGTGCGTTAACAGAGCAATTGGCGAAGCGTGCGAAAAAAGTAGTGGCTTTTGAAATTGATCAGAGATTATTACCGATTTTAGACGAGACGTTAGCTCCATATAGCAACGTTACAGTTATAAATAAAGATGTACTAAAAGCAGATGTACATGAAGTGTTTAGTGAGCAATTCGAAGAAGGACAAGATGTAATGGTAGTAGCTAACTTACCATACTATATTACAACACCAATTTTATTTAAATTGCTTGAAGAAAAATTACCTGTTCGTGGATTTGTTGTTATGATGCAAAAAGAAGTTGGAGATCGTTTAGCTGCTAAACCTGGAACGAAAGAATATGGTTCTTTATCAATTGCCATTCAGTATTATACAGAGGTAGAAACAGTTATGACTGTACCGCGTACAGTGTTTGTACCACAACCAAATGTTGATTCTGCGATTATCCGTCTTCTAAAGCGTCCTAAACCAGTTGTAGAAGTGGCAGATGAAACTTTCTTCTTTGAAGTAGTACGAGCAAGTTTCGCACAGCGTCGTAAAACTTTAATGAATAATTTATCAAATAATTTAAATGGTTTCCCGAAAGATAAAGAGTTGTTGGATCGAATTTTAACAGAGGTAGGAATTGATCCGAAGCGAAGAGGCGAAACGTTATCTATCGAAGAGTTTGCAACATTAAGTAATGCATTAATTCTTCATAAATTGTCATAAGAATATGAAAGGGACAGTTCAACTTGAGCTGTCCCTTTTGTCACCTTTCCTTTCCTAAATTCATACTTTAAAAACAGGTAAGATGGCCTAACGAGTTTGGAGGTAGGAGAATGGCTTTACATGTTGGAGAGTTAGTGGAACGATATTCTCATAATAGGGATATTCTTTTTCGTATTATAGAAATAAAAGGCGAGATAGCAATATTATTTGGAGAGGAAATTAGACTTGTGGCGGATGCACCACTTGAAGATTTGGTTAGTATAGATCAACGAGAACATAAAAATAGAGTGAAGCGTGAAAAAGAAACGATGGAGCGTACGTACCGTTTATTTCAGCAAGATTACGTATTGATGAAACAAAGGCATGAACACACTTCAACTGGTGGGTACACAAATGAAGTGAATTATTTTCAAATGCCAGGGCGTGTATTGCATATAGATGGAGATCCTTTATATTTGCGCAAGTGCTTAGATTTATATAATAAAATAGGCGTTCCTGTTCAAGGTATTCATTGTAAGGAAACAGAGATGCATGAAAAGGTAGTAGACTTAATAGAGCATTTTCGCCCAGACATTTTAGTTATTACAGGACATGATGCATATACAAAGTCAAAAGGAGTTATGGGAGATTTAGCAGCATATAGACATTCTAGACATTTTGTACAGGCTGTTCGAGAAGTGCGAAAAAAGTATCCATCATTAGATCAACTCGTTATTTTTGCTGGAGCTTGTCAATCACACTTTGAGGCGTTGATTCGAGCAGGTGCTAATTTCGCTAGTTCACCGTCGAGAATTAATATTCATGCTCTAGATCCGGTATATGTAGTTGGCAAAGTTAGTTTCACTTCATTTATGGAAAGAGTCAATGTATGGGACGTTGTGCGTAATACAATTACTGGTGAAAAGGGACTAGGCGGAATTGAAACAAGAGGGATTTTACGAACAGGATTACCCTTTCAACATTACGAGGAATGAGCAAGGTACATACGTATCTTGCTTTTTTATGTGGAAATGATTTAAATGAATCTGGATAAAAAGCGACAAGAACGTGCAGACTATACAATGATACTTGTACAATATAGTATTTCTTCTATCTATTCGAACGCATGATGCTTTTATAATGATATTGTCTGTAAATTGCGGTTAATAATTGGGATAGATATATCGTGTTTTAAGTGTTCAATCTAAATTACAGCGAGGTGTAGCAAGGTATATGTCAAAACGTTTAGATGAAATTAAAAGCGAATTAGATCACCATCTTGGACAGCGACTTGTGTTAAAGGCGAATAGTGGAAGAAGAAAAACTGTGGAGCAATCGGGTGTACTTGCAGAAACGTATCGTTCGGTGTTTGTTGTACAGTTAGACCAGCAAGAAGATGCATTGCAACGTGTATCTTATAGTTATGCAGATGTTTTAACAGAGACAGTAGAGTTAACATTTTACGATGAACCTCATAATGAAGCATTTTATAATTAATGTGTTATTTGTTACATATATTCCCACAAATGAAAAACCATATTATTTTGCATACTAATTATACCGTAGCAAAATAAGGAGGGACTCTGCATTGAGTAGACGAAGAGGAGTCATGTCAAATCAATTTAAAGAAGAGCTTGCAAAAGAGCTTGGCTTTTATGATGTTGTTCAGAAAGAAGGATGGGGCGGAATTCGTGCGAAAGATGCTGGTAATATGGTGAAACGTGCTATAGAAATTGCAGAACAGCAATTAATGAAACGAAACCAGTAGTGGTAAGATACTTTCTATGCTACGGTAGCCGAGGAGAGATTCCTCGGCTTTTTGCACGCTAAAAGGTGCCATCATTTGACATAAGTAGTTTCATTCTGAATGCTTTTCGTTATAATTAGGGAAGTGTCATCGTCTTACTATAAATTTATGGTAAAATAAACGATAAAAGATTGAGTACATAGAGTGGGTGAATAGATTGAAGCTACTAGTGAAAGCACCAGCAAAGATTAATCTGTCGTTAGATGTACTGGGAAAAAGACAAGACGGGTTTCATGAAGTGAAAATGATTATGACAACCATTGATTTAGCGGATCGTTTAGAGTTAATGGAATTAGCAGAAGACCGTATTGAAATTTTGTCCCATAATCGGTATGTCCCAGACGACCAACGTAATTTAGCTTATCAAGCGGCGAAATTATTAAAAGAGAAGTTTAATGTGAAAAAAGGTGTATCTATTACGATTGAAAAAACGATTCCAGTAGCAGCTGGATTAGCAGGTGGAAGTAGTGATGCAGCAGCGACATTACGTGGCCTTAATAAATTATGGAATTTAGGGCTTACAATTGATGAGTTAGCAAAGCTTGGCGCAGAAATTGGATCAGATGTATCGTTCTGTGTATACGGCGGCACAGCAATTGCCACTGGACGAGGAGAGAAAATTGAGCATATAAAGACTCCGCCTTCTTGTTGGGTTATTTTAGCGAAACCACATATAGGTGTATCTACTGCTGATGTGTATGGAAATTTAAAGTTAAATCGAGTTACACATCCAAATGTAGATAAAATGGTTGATGTCATAAATTCTGGAGATTATAAAGGGATTTGTGATACTGTTGGTAACGTTTTAGAAGATGTAACATTTGGAATGCATCCTGAAGTTGCACGTATTAAGGCGCAGATGAAACGATTCGGTGCGGATGCCGTATTAATGAGTGGAAGTGGTCCAACTGTATTTGGACTTGTACACCATGATTCACGAATGCATCGCATTTATAACGGATTAAAAGGATTTTGTGAACAAGTCTACGCGGTACGTTTATTAGGAGAGCGAGAAACGCTTGAATAAAGACGTATAATACGTTATGATTTGTTTAGAATATTCGTGATTTGAGGTGAGAGTATGAAAATTAGAAGAAGTACAAGATTAGTCGATATGACTTATTACTTGCTACAAAACCCTCGTCAGCTAGTATCTCTCACTTTTTTTGCTGAAAGGTATCAATCGGCTAAGTCTTCCATTAGTGAAGATTTAGTTATTATTAAGCAAACGTTTGAACAACAAGGGGTCGGCACATTGCAAACGATACCAGGAGCAGCAGGAGGAGTGAAATATATACCGTATATAAGTGAAGAAGAGGCAGATCTAATTATTGATGAGCTTTGTGGCTTATTTGAAAACCCAGATCGTATTTTGCCTGGCGGTTACTTATATATGACGGATCTTTTAAGTAATCCTCGTCAGATTAATGGCGCAGGTCGTTTATTTGCTTCTGTTTTTGCTAGGCAACCAATTGATGCGGTTATGACGGTAGCGACAAAAGGAATTCCACTTGCTTATGCAGTAGCGAACTACTTAGATGTACCGGTAGTAATTGCGAGAAAAGATAATAAGGTAACAGAAGGACCCACTGTTAGTATTAACTATGTATCGGGTTCCTCTAAGCGAATCCAAACGATGACTTTAGCAAAGCGTAGCCTTCCAGAAGGGTCCAATGTTTTAATTATTGATGACTTTATGAAAGCTGGCGGAACCATTCAAGGTATGATGAGCATGCTAGAAGAGTTTAAAGCTAATGTTGTCGGAATTGGCGTATTAGTAGAGTCTACGGATATTGAAGAAAGACTTATTAATAACTTTGTATCATTAATTCGTCTGTCAGAGGTTGATGTGAAAGAAAAAGCGATTCAAGTGGAAAAGGGGAATTATTCACTTGCACCATTTGATAAAGGGCTTGTAGAGGCTGAGTAAAAAGGTAAAGCAGATAGCTTTACCTTTTTTTATTTCTATTTATAAATTGCAAAATAGATGGACAAACTGCCTTTCGTACACTATTTTTAAAGAGTAAAAATAAATAATAAAAGGGTGAAAAGTATGAAAGTTGTTCAAACAAGTAAAGCACCACAGGCAATCGGACCATATTCACAAGGGATTATTGTAAATAATATGTTCTATAGTTCAGGACAAATTCCGTTAACGGCAAGTGGGGAACTTGTAACGGGAGATGTAACAGTACAAACAGAGCAAGTCTTTGAAAATTTACAAGCGGTATTAACAGAAGCTGGCGCTTCATTTGATACAGTGATAAAAACAACAGTATTTTTAAAGGATATGGATGATTTTAATGCTGTTAATGAAGTATATGGCTCTTATTTCTCTAC
>NZ_BOQD01000200.1 GCF_018332515.1 Bacillus hominis
AATGATGATAATGGTTATGATATAAGTGATTATTGTAAAATTATGAATGAGTTCGGAACGATGGAAGATTGGGATGAGCTATTACATGAAATGCATGAACGTAATATGAAACTTATGATGGACTTAGTTGTTAATCATACTTCTGATGAACATAATTGGTTTATTGAATCACGTAAATCAAAAGATAATAAATATAGAGATTACTATATATGGCGTCCTGGAAAAGAAGGGAAAGAGCCGAATAACTGGGGAGCAGCTTTTAGTGGATCTGCATGGCAATATGATGAAATGACAGATGAATATTATTTACATCTGTTTTCTAAAAAACAGCCAGATTTAAACTGGGATAATGAAAAGGTAAGAAATGATGTTTATGAAATGATGAAGTTTTGGTTAGAAAAAGGAATTGATGGATTCCGTATGGATGTAATCAATTTTATTTCTAAAGAAGAAGGTTTACCAACTGTTGAAACGGCTGAAGAGGGATATGTTTCAGGGCATAAACATTTTATGAATGGCCCAAACATTCATAAATACTTACATGAAATGAATGAAGAAGTATTATCTCATTATGATATTATGACGGTTGGTGAGATGCCTGGTGTAACAACAGAAGAGGCTAAAATGTATACGGGAGAAGCTAGAAAAGAATTACAAATGGTATTCCAATTTGAACATATGGATTTAGATTCAGGAGAAGGTGGGAAATGGGATGTAAAACCATGTTCACTTCTTACTTTAAAAGAGAATTTAACAAAGTGGCAAAAAGCATTAGAACATACAGGATGGAATAGTCTGTATTGGAATAACCATGATCAGCCTCGCGTTGTATCTCGTTTCGGTAATGATGGAATGTATCGTACTGAATCTGCAAAAATGTTAGCAACAGTTCTGCATATGATGAAGGGAACACCGTATATTTATCAAGGGGAAGAAATCGGAATGACTAACGTCCGATTCGAATCAATTGATGAATATCGAGATATTGAAACTTTAAATATGTACAATGAAAAAGTAGTAGACCGTGGTGAAAATAAAGAAAAAGTAATGGAATCTATTTATATAAAAGGCCGAGATAATGCTAGAACTCCGATGCAGTGGGATGATAGAGAGCATGCGGGATTTACAGCAGGTGAGCCATGGATTGCGGTAAACCCTAATTACAAAGAGATTAATGTGGAACGTGCAATTCAAGATGAAAACTCCATTTTTTATTACTATAAAAAATTAATTGAGCTACGTAAAAATAATGAGATTGTTGTGTATGGATCGTATGATTTAATTCTAGAAAACAATCCGTCTATTTTTGCTTACGTAAGAACATATGGGGAAGAAAAACTTCTTATTATTGCAAACTTTACTGCGGATAAATGTGTATTTGAATTACCTGAGGATATTAGTTACAGTGACTTAGAGTTATTAATACACAATTATAACGTGGAAGTCGGATCGATAGATAACATTACATTACGTCCGTATGAAGCAATGGTATTTAAATTAAAATAAGAAGAAGCCTTATGCCACCCTGGCGTAAGGCTTTTTCTATTACCATTTTAATATTGAGAATCCGTGCGGTGGAAGTGTAACTTGTAATACACTTGCTTCCGCTGAAAATTCTTCGTTTGTATAGATATTAATTATTTTCTTCCCAGTAATATGAAGTGGGAGTGAAGTTGTAACTTCACTGTTAGTAGGATTTAAAACGAAAAAGATAGTTTCATCTTCATATGTTTTCTTATAAGAAATATAATTATGCTCATCATTTGCCTCAATGAATTGGAAAGTACCATGTCCTCCAAATGCTTTATACTGTTTCCGTAATGAAATTAATGTTTGTATATGTGTAAATAAAAGAGTATCTTGTTCTTTTTCATCCCATATCATGCATTTGCGACAGCCAGGGTCCATTCCACCATCCATACCGATTTCATCGCCGTAATAAATACAAGGAGAACCGATGAAAGAAAGGTGAAATACATAGAGTAACTGTAACTTATTTTTATCCCCGTTACATGTTGCTAAAATTCTAGGTGTGTCATGACTGTCTAATAAATGAAATGCCGCTTCATTTACATTCATAGAGTAGGAATGTAGAGAATCGGTAATTTGTTTCATAAATTCACTTGCATTAATGGACTCGTTAGCAAAGTAAGAAAGTAGAGCGTTTGTAACAGGATAGCTCATTACAGCATCAAATTGGTCACCTTGTAGCCATGGGAGTGCATCGTGCCAAATTTCGCCTAAAATATATACTTCAGGATTTAATGCTTTTATTTCACTTCGGAATTCTCTCCAAAAGCTGTGATCGACTTCATTTGCTACATCAAGGCGCCAACCATCTATATGGAATTCTCTTACCCAATAACGACCTACTTCAAGTAAATATTCTTTTACATCTGGATGTGCCGTATTTAATTTAGGCATATATGGTGTAAATGCGAAAGTATCATAGTTAGGAAGTGGCTCGGTTATAATTGGAAATTCATGAATATGGAACCAATCTTTATAGGCAGAATTCTCACCTTGGTCCAGCACGTCTTGAAATTTATCAAAGAAGTATCCGCTATGATTAAAAACAGCGTCGAGCATTACTTTTATACCACGTTTATGACACGCCTGAACGAGTTCTTTGAAAGTTTCTTTTGTCCCGAATTGTGGATCGATTTCCATGTAATCAATTGTGTCATATTTATGATTCGAATGAGCTTTGAAAATAGGAGTGAAATAAATGCCAGAGATTCCAAGCTTCACAAGGTAATCAAGATTTTGAAGAATACCAGCAAAATCACCTCCGAAAAAATTAGTTGGAGTTGGCTCAGCGCTTCCCCAAGGAAGGGTGTCCGCTGGATTTAATGTGCTATCCCCGTTAGCGAATCGTTCCGGGAAAATTTGATACCATACTGTGTCTTTAATCCAGGAAGGTGCTCTGAAAACGTCTTTTGCATGAATGAATGGAAAGCAGAAAAAGTTACCGACATCGTCATTTGGAATATTAGAAAAAAATCCTCGTTCTGTATAAATAAGAGTTTCTACGTCGTTTTTTAATTCGAATCCATAACGTAAGCGTTTAAATTTTGGTTTGATTGAAACCGACCAATAATCAAATAACTCAGTAGATCCGGTTTTTTTCATCGGTGTACTCGCTGTAATCCATTTCCCATCTTGCCATTCGTATGGATCACCGTAGATGAGAGCGACGCTGTGAACATCATTTCTTTTGGTGTGTATACGGATGTGAATTGTTTTTTCGTCGTAAGCGTATGCATAACTATCTTTTGGCCTATGATAGATCGCTTCTTTAAGCATATAGAAAATCCCCCTTTAATATCTCTATACATATAGTCCCCTTAAACGAAATAATAAAGATTATGTTGCAAACGATTGCCTTCCACATAACTTTAATATTGCTTATAAGAGTAGTATTAAAGTTATGTAAAGTCAATGAATAAAGAGTATGATAAGATTATTTTGAAAATTAATATTTGCAAAATGAATAAAAGGATGTATAATGATAGACAAATAGCGCAAACGTTTTCATAGATTTAGATATTGTTTGCGCTTCTATTAAACTATTAAATGCAAACGTTTTCAATTAAAGAGGTACATAGACAATTTAGGGAGGTTTTTGGGATGAAGAAAGCATTATCACTATTAACGATTTCAGCATTGTCAATCGGTATGTTATCTGCATGTGGACCGAAAGATTCAGGGAAAAAGGAAGTAAGTAAAGAGAAGAAAGATTATGATCTTCTCGTTTGGGAAGATGAGAAAAAAGGTGTGGGTCTAGAGCCGGCAGTGAAAAGTTTTGAAAAGAAATATAATGTAAAAGTAAAAGTTGAAGAGGTTCAGATGACGAAACAAATAGAAAAACTTCGTCTCGACGGTCCAGCTGGCACAGGGCCAGATGTTGTAACATTGCCACATGATCATATTGGTAATGCGGTAACAGAAGGGCTACTTTCAGAAGTGAAAGTGGATGATACAGTAAAAAGTAAATTTACAGATTTATCAATAGAAGCACAAACGTATAACGGAAAATTATACGGTTTACCAAAAGCAATTGAAACACCAATCTTTATTTATAATAAAAAATTGATGCAAAAAGCACCTGAAACGATGGATGAGCTGTTTAACTTCTCAAAAGACTTTACGAAGGATGGCAAGTACGGATTTTTAGCACTAGGAGATAACTTCTACTTCGCTAATGCATTTATGGCAGGTATGGGCGGCTATGTATTTGGTGAGAAAGACGGAAAACCAAATGCAAATGATATCGGATTAAATAATAGCGGTGCAGTACAAGGTGCTGAGTATATTCAAAAATGGTACAAAGAAAAGTTATTCCCGAAAGGTATTATCGGTGAATCTGGTGGTTCAGCTGCAGATGGATTATTTAATGAAGGAAAAGCAGCATCTATTATGAATGGTCCATGGGCATTCCAAGCGATGGAAAAGGCTGGAATTGATTATGGTGTTGCTCCAATGCCAAAATTACCAAATGGTCAACCGATGAAAACGTTCGTTGGTGTAAAAGGATGGCATGTAACAAGCTTCTCTAAACAAAATGATTTAGCTACAAAATTCACTGAGTGGGTTACAAATGAAGAAAATGCGAAAATTCGATTTGAGAAAACGAAAGAAATTCCGCCAGTAAAATCAGTAATGGAAGATCCAATCATTAAAGATAACGAAGCTGCAAAAGCAGTTGCAACGCAATCGGAAAATGGAATTCCAATGCCGAATATTCCAGAAATGCAGGAAGTTTGGAAACCAGCTGGGGATGCGCTTCAATTAGTTGTATCAGATAAAGAAGCACCAAAATCCGCACTTGATAATGCAGTGAAACAAATTAAAGGTAATATTGAGGAAAATCATAGTAAGAAAAAATAAGGTGAAATTCGTGCTTCTAATATAAGAGGCACGAATTCTCTCCCTTCCAAGTAGGAAGAAAAAAGGGGGAAGGAACATGCAAACATCTATGGAACCAGAGAAAGAGTTAAACGGTTCAAAGCATAGGAAAATGGCGACCATGTTATCAATCATTCCAGGTATTGGTCAACTATATAATAAACAATTTGTAAAAGGTCTTATTTTTCTAGTATTAACAGGTTCATTTATTGTAGCATTTGCTGATTTGTTAAATATAGGATTATGGGGAATTGTAACGCTTGGTACAGAAGTTCCACGTGACCATTCGGTCTTTCTATTAGTAGAAGGGATTTTGGCACTAATCGTCGTAGTGTTTGGACTCGGAATATATGGATTTAACTTATATGATGCATACCAAAATGGGAAGAAACGTGATATAGGAACACCATTAAACTCAGTAAAAGAGCAATACCGTAACTTATTAGATCAAGGTTTTCCATATTTAATGGTTTCACCAGGATTTCTATTACTAATCTTTGTAGTTGTATTTCCAATCATTTTTGTAATCTTAATTGGATTTACGAACTATGACTTATATCACTCTCCTCCGGCTAAATTAGTAGATTGGGTGGGCTTTAAAAACTTTATTGATATTTTCACATTACCAATGTGGAGAGATACATTTTTAAGTGTATTTTCTTGGACTGTCATTTGGACGTTTGTTGCAACAACGTTACAAGTTGCACTTGGTATTTTTTTAGCGATTATCGTAAATCAGCCTGGTATTAAAGGGAAGGCAATTATTCGAACAATCTTTATTTTACCGTGGGCTGTTCCAGCATTCGTATCTATTCTTGTATTTGCTGGTATGTTTAATGAAACATTTGGAGCAATTAATAACCAAGTATTAGCTTTATTCGGGATTGAAAAGATTGCTTGGATGACAGATCCGTTTTGGGCGAAGATGGCTTTAATTATGATTCAAACGTGGCTCGGTTTCCCGTTCGTCTTTGCAATGACAACAGGTATATTGCAATCGATTCCAGGAGAATTATATGAAGCGGCTACAGTAGATGGAGCAACAGCTTGGCAACAGTTCCGCAAAATTACATTGCCACTTGTTTTATATGCAACAGCGCCAATATTAATTACGCAATATACGTTTAACTTTAATAATTTTAGTATTATTTATCTATTTAATAGCGGGGGACCTGCTGTGTCTGGACAAAATGCGGGTGGAACGGATATTTTAATTTCATGGATTTATAAGTTAACGATGACTTCGGCTCAGTACGGAAAAGCAGCAGCTCTTACAATGATTTTATCGTTAATCGTTATTACAGTTGCATTATGGCAATTTAAGAGAACAAAATCATTCCAAGAAGAGGATATGATGTAAATGAATATTAAACGACAAAAGATGTTACGTCTTTCATTAAGTTATTTAGTTATCTTCATAATGTGTGCGATTATTTTCTATCCATTATTATGGATAATTGGCTCATCGTTTAATCCAGGGGATAGTTTATCTGGGTCAAGTATTATTCCGAAAAATGCCACGTTAGATCATTATCGCAAGCTACTTGATCTCGATTCAAGTAACTACTTACTTTGGTATAAAAATACTTTAAAAGTTAGCGTAATGACGATGATTTTCTCTGTGCTAGCCATTAGCTTTACTGCTTATGCATTTTCGAGATATCGTTTTGTTGGAAGAAAGAATGGTTTATTAACATTTTTAATTCTGCAAATGATTCCGAACTTTGCAGCGTTAATCGCACTATATATATTAGCTCAGTTAACAGGATTACTTGATACACATCTTGCATTAATTTTAATTTATGTGGGCGGAGCAATTCCGATGAATACATGGCTTATGAAAGGGTATTTTGATACGATTCCGAAAGAGTTGGATGAATCAGCTCGAATGGATGGAGCAGGGCATTTCCGTATTTTCTGGCAAATCATTATGCCGCTTGCAAAACCAATCGTAGCGGTTGTAGCTTTATTCACTTTCATCGGTCCATTTACAGATTTCATTTTAGCGAGTATTATTTTGCGCACACCGGAAAATTATACTTTAGCAGTTGGACTATATGAAATGGTAGCGAAAAAATTTGGTAATGAATTTACGACATTTGCAGCTGGCTCAGTATTAATTGCAATTCCGATTTCTATTTTATTCTTATCGCTGCAAAAATATTTTGTTTCCGGTTTAACAGCTGGAGGTACGAAAGGATGAAAAATGGGACACTGCGTCCCATTTTTCTTTTCATCTCCCTATAAAAAGCTTTATAGGGAGATGAAAAGAGATTTGACATCACATGTGAAAAGAAGTGCAATAAATAGTATATTATAGTATAGGAAAAAAGAGCTATATCCCTTACAATACATGAAGAGGGAGAATATGATAAGTTTTGAAAGATAGAATAAATAAATGAAAGTTTATGACTTCTCCTATTACTTGCAACGGGTGCAAGATAAAGTGAAACGGGGGTCTTACTGCCCGGCAAATAGCGGGATAAAAATATATGGAGAATGGCAGAGAAGTGAGAGGAGGGGATTTTTATGACAGTTACAATTAAAGATGTAGCGAAGAAGGCGAATGTAGCACCATCTACCGTTTCTCGTGTAATTGCTGATAATCCAAGTATAAGTGAAAAAACAAAGCGCCGTGTCCGGAAAGTAATGAGTGAACTAGGATATCATCCAAATTTAAATGCAAGAAATCTTGCGAACCAAACGACGAAAACGCTTGGTCTTGTTATGCCGAGTTCGGCAAGTAAAGCTTTTCAAAATCCATTTTTCCCAGAAGTTATAAGAGGGATTAGTTCATTTGCACATATGGAAGGGTATGCGCTTTATATGTCGACAGGTGAAACGGAAGAAGAAATTTTTAATGGTGTTGTAAAGATGGTACAAGGGCGTCAAATTGGTGGAATTATTCTTTTATATTCAAGAGAAAATGACCGGATTATTCAGTATTTGCATAATCAAAAATTCCCGTTTGTATTGATTGGAAAACCATATGATCGAAAAGATGAAATTACATATGTAGATAATGACAATTATACAGCAGCAAGAGAAGTAGCGGAATATTTGATTTCATTAGGCCATAAACAAATCGCGTTCATTGGCGGGGGCTCAGATTTACTTGTAACGAGAGAGCGTTTAGCTGGTATGAGTGATGCTTTAAAATTGGCAGATATTGTATTACCAAAAGAGTATATTTTACATTTTGATTTTTCAAGGGAAAGTGGTCAACAAGCCGTTGAGGAATTAATGGGACTGAAGCAACCGCCGACGGCAATTATGGCAACGGACGATTTAATTGGACTTGGTGTGTTAAGTGCTCTTTCTAAAAAAGGGTTCGTTGTACCGAAGGATGTTTCTATTGTAAGCTTTAACAATGCCTTATTATCAGAAATAGCTAGTCCACCACTTTCGACAGTTGATGTGAATATTTATCAATTAGGGTATGAAGCAGCAAAAGCATTAGTCGATAAGGTAGAGCATTCTGAATCTACTTCAAAATGCATTATTATTCCGCATAAATTATTGAAGCGTCAAACTTGTGATCATTACGCATAAAGTGAAACTTTAATCAGTGGGGGGGTTCCCCACTGATTATTAGCCTTCACTAATCGGGCGTTTACGGGCAGCCCGACTCCCACCTAACTTCTTTGCTCCAGCCGAATTTTGAGGTGGGAGTTTTACTGCCCACAAATAGCGGGATAAAAAAGCTAAGAGTTTAACTCTTAGCTTTTTGCTTTAAAAAGGCTTCTAAACGGTCACAGCCTTCTTTTAAAGTTTCGATACTGTAAGCATAGGAAAGGCGAAGGTAGCCTTCACCGTATTCGGAAAATGCCGTTCCAGGAACCACGGCCAGCCCAGCTTCTTTTACAAGATCAAGTGCAAAATCAAATGATGAAGAGGTTAAGTTTCCGACATATGGGAATAAGTAAAACGCACCTGTTGGCTTCTCAACGGTTAAGCCCATTTGAATGAGTCTATTATATACATAATCACGGCGTTTTTTGTATTGATAGCGCATCATCTTCGGTGCATCTTTAGCAGCTGTTAACGCTTCAATTGCAGCATGTTGTGCGATTGAATTCGCACATGTCACATTATATTGATGAACTTTTAAAATATGCTTTGCTAAATAATCCGGAGCAAATAAAAAGCCGATTCGCCACCCTGTCATAGAATGTGATTTGGCTAAGCCATTAATGACAATCGTTTTGTCACGCATTTCTGGGAATTGAGCGATAGATGTATGTTGTCCTTCATATACTAGCTCGCTATATATTTCGTCAGAAAGAACGAAAATATTTTTATCTTTTAAAACAGATACAATCGTTTCTAATTCTTCTTTTGGCAATGTAACGCCAGTCGGATTAGATGGATACGGTAAAACGACGCATCTTGTTCGTTCTGAAATTGCATTTTGCAGAGCTTCAGCTGTTAAACGAAATCCAGTTTCACGAACATCTATAAAGATAGGTGTTGCACCGCATTGTCGAATAATAGGCTCATAACCTGGATAAATAGGCGCAGGTAAAATCACTTCCGTTCCGGGCTCTAAAATTGTTCGGAATGCAACATCAATCGCTTCACTAGCACCGATTGTAACGATGGTTTCGTTTTCAGGTGAATAGTGTAAATCGTAATTATCTTTTACAAAGTTACAAGCCGCCTCGCGTAATTTTAGTAAACCAGCGTTATGTGTATAGCTTGTATAATTTTCTGTAATGGCCCGTTTAGCAGCTTCTTTTACTAGAGAAGGTGTAGGGAAATCGGGTTGCCCAATTGTTAAAGAGATGAGATTATCATAATTTTGAATCATGTTAGAGAATTGACGGATTCCAGAAATTTGGATATCCTTCACTCTAGGGTTAATGAATTGTTCCATTGTATCTCCCTTTCTTCCGTTTGAAAATTAAGTTCATTTTATCATATTTTTCAGTATTACGCAGGGAAATCATACTGATTTAAGTTTCGCTTTATTTAAGAAGAAAGGTTGTGTATAGTGCACAAAAAAAGCCGCTGAAAGCGACTTTTTAATAACCATATTCCCAATCTATTTCATCTTCGTTCCAAAGTACTGAAGATACTTTGCCAAGATGGACAACGGATTCATTTACAGCACATGTACAGTTTTCTTTCCCCGTCTTATGTTGCAATTCTTCGTATACTGATTTTTCAACGTTTTCTAGCACAACCAAATTCTCTTCTTTTAAAACAAGCGTAGTACCCGCCATATTTATCTTCCTCCTACTAAAGTAATGATCACTTATTTGTAAACATAGATAGTATGGATTATATGCTGTAGTTTGCGATAGTTGTCCGTCTGATGAAGTGTTTTTTATTTTCTTTGTAATCCGTATTCATTGTATACTGCGCGAAGGAAATTTGGTACAGGGTTTACAATCATTTCGGAAATCTGTAACATTTATTATGAGTTGTTAACAAATAATTAACAAAAATGTTAAGAAAAATCAAAATTTTGAAACAAATACACCTATAAAATGATATAATCATATCAAAATACATATAGGGGATGAGAGGCTATGGAGCTTATCCGTGATTTAATGATCCAAATTGCCATCATTATTTTGCCGCTATTTTTATATGAAGCGATTCGTTTAAATCGTTATCAAGAAATGCTTCCGAAGCCTAATCGCTACTTTATTATGTTTTTATCTAGCGTTACACTTGTTCTCTCCATGACATACTCTATTTGTTTTGGTACCGTTTGCGGATACAATTTCCATCCAATCCCGATTGTCAGTGGTTTTTTATATGGTGGGATTGTTGGGCTCATCCCTGCCATTATTTTCGTTACATATGAATGGTTTTTAAAGGGAATCAGTTGGCTTCCTATAGTGGAAGTAATATTTCTTTCGATAATTCCATTGTTCTTGTCAAAGAAATGGTCTCTTTTTTTAAGAGATAAAAAGCTAATATTAGCTTTTATGATTTCATCATTTTATGTTCTTGTTTCATTAGTATTTGCCATGTTTAATGCCCTCTTGGAGACAGGTTTTACACCATATATATCTTATCTATATAGTGGGTATATATTTGCTTCGCTTATTATGGTTATGACAATGGTATTTCAAGTATATTTGACGGAGTATTTAAATGAAAATGCGATACTACGTACAGAAATGCAAAAATCAGAAAAACTTAATATTGTAAGTGAGTTAGCTGCAAGTGTAGCGCATGAAGTTCGAAATCCTCTCACTGTTGTACGGGGGTTTATTCAATTACTAGAGAGTACGGAAGACGTGAAAAATAAAGATTATATGCGTCTCGTATTAGCTGAATTAGATCGTGCTGAACAAATTATTTCAGATTATTTGAATTTAGCACGGCCTCAAATTGAAAAAAAAGAACATATTTGTTTATCAGCGCAATTGATTGAAATGACAACTCTTATGTCATCATTTGCAGCGATGCAAGGTGTATATTTGCAAGTTGAGATTTCCGAGAGTCTTTATACAATCGGTGATAAGACGAAGTTGAAGCAAGCTATTATGAATGTTGTTAAAAACGGTATTGAAGCAATTCAAGGAAACAAAGGATATTTAAAAGTAACAGCTGTTCAAAAAGATGAAATAATCGTAATAAAAGTTAAAGATAGTGGTGTTGGAATGACAAAAGAACAGTTAACAAGGCTTGGGCAACCATATTATTCTTTAAAAGAAAAAGGAACAGGGTTAGGTCTTATGGTAACATTTAGTATTTTACAAGCACATAATGGTACACTGGAATATAAAAGTGAAAGTGGAAAGGGAACTGAAGCGATTATTATATTGCCAGCTGTAAGGAATAGGGAATAAAAGTTACCGGCAGAAGGTAACTTTTTATTTTATATTGCATTAGAAAAATATAAAGTTTTACTCATTTGTTTTTTCTTGCTTTGTTCGAATAAATAAACTTCTAAAAGATTGAAAGAAGCTTTGCTCTTTTGAGGCGGCGACTAATCTTTTTGTTTCTTGAATTTCGCGAATAACTTGCATAAGTTGTGCATCGCGGGTGCTGTCTTTATTATAAATTTGACTTACAAGTTTATTCATTTTCTCTTCTTGCTTGGATTCTCGTTTATACATATGATTCATTAATAAGTCCATCTTTTCTTTTTGGAGTGCATCTGTTTGAGCGGCATGATCAACTAACTCGTGTAACATTTTTTCTTGAGAACCTTCTTTTACATAAACTTGTTGCATCAATTCATCTAACTTTTCATCTTTTAAACGATTTTGTGTAATTAGGGTAGAATTTTGGTGAATAATTGCTTCATTTAATTGAGCGAGCATTTCAAGTTTTAACATGAATTCTTCAAAGTTACGCCCATCTTCTTTTGGTTGCACTTCTTGTTTATCTTGAATAATAGGCACAGGTGGAGCTTCTTTTTCTTTTAAAATAATAGGTATTGTTTCTGAAATATCTTCTTGTAATGTAGCAGCTCTTTCATGTATAGATTTCAATAGTTTTAAATCATCCAGTTTATAAATACGAGCGTCAGCTGTTTTTGAAATGATATAACCGTGTTCCTCTAATAGTTGGCTATATTTTCGAACTATATGTTTTGGGATGCCTGTTTTATTTGTAACATCTTTCGTTTTATAAATAGCTTCCATGAGATTTCCTCCCCAAAAAGTATCGTATATATCATTTCAATCTTTTATGAGGACTTCCTTTGAAAAAGAATGTCGGAAGGTTATTAGTTTTCTACAGCATTAGAGAAATGATGAGGAAAAATGAGTGTTTTTGGCGAAATAGCAGGGCTACGCTAAAATAATGTCTGAAAACATATACAGGAGAAGTTTGTTATAATAGCTGAGGAAAAGAAATTGGTAGGAACACGGAGGTACACATGAAGCAATTTAAAGGTATTATCATTTCAATTATTGCAATCCTTTCTATTTTAGTAGCGGTATATGAAGTACTTGTGCCAGAGGAGACAAGTACTAAAAAAACAACTACGTATGATCAAATTCTAGAGTTTCCTAAAGAACGATATCCAGAGACCGGGAAACATATAACGGATGCTATAAAAGAAGGGCATTCAGAAATGTGTACAATTGATCGTAATGGTGCAGCGGATAGAAGGAAATTATCGTTAGCGCCATATCCGACGAAGAAAGGCTATGATCGTGATGAATGGCCGATGGCGATGTGTAAGGAAGGCGGAAAAGGAGCTCATATTGAATATATAAGTCCAGCAGATAACCGCGGTGCAGGTTCTTGGGTAGGGAATAAGCTAGACAAATACCCAGATGGTACGCGTGTGAAATTTGAAGTGAAATAGTAACTAGCATACATTTCATAGTGGAGGAGAGGGATAGTTATGGAACTAACAATTTCATATTCGCAATTAATGATAATGAATTATGATGGTCAGCAGCCTTATGTAGATTGGACTCCTGAAGATTTTGAAAGAGGCTATGCTAAGGCGGATGGAACTGTTATTTTTGAAGCACTCTCTGATTATACTTGTGAAGTAAAAGTGACTTGTGGGAAACATATTGAGAAAGAAGAAGTGATTAGAACGGTTACGGTTCCTTTTACAGTTGAAAATGAATGTGTCGTTGTAACAAGTATTCTTTCAAATAAATTTCAAATCCCTATTCCAAATGGTGAGTATACAGTTGTATTACAGGCAATTCCTCTTGAAGAGCCAACGGATGATGAATTATATAAAATACAATACGAATTCTTTTTTGAAAGTAAAGAATAAAAAATGGGTTATCCTCAGGAAGGATAACCCATTTTTGTTATGCGTTTGTTTTTAAAAGGGAACGAGCGTCTTTTGCTGCCAGAACCATGTGCTCTAAAGCAGGTATAACTTCCTCAGTTCTTCGTGTTTTTAAACCACAGTCTGGATTAATCCAGAAGTATTTAGGATCACATACTTGTAAAGATTGTTCTACGATTGCAAACATTTCATCTTTACTTGGGACACGTGGGCTATGAATATCATATACACCTAGACCGATTCCTTTTTCATATGTTGTATGTTTTAATGTATGAATAAATTCTCCATGACTTCTTGATGTTTCGATAGAAATAACATCTGCATCTAACGCACGAATTGCATCTACAATATCTTCGAAGTTACTGTAACACATATGAGTATGAATTTGTGTTTCATTTTCTACAGAAGATGTTGCTAAAAGGAATGATTGAACTGCCCATGTAATGTATGCATCCCAATCTTTTTCTTTTAACGGCATACCTTCACGAAGTGCAGGCTCATCGACTTGGATTACTCTAATTCCGGAAGATTCAAGCAATTCAATTTCATGACGAAGTGCTAATGCAATTTGATATGAAACTTCTTTTCTTGAAATATCATTTCGAACGAATGACCAATTTAAAATAGTGACAGGTCCAGTTAGCATACCTTTTACTACTTTCTCTGTTAAGCTTTGTGCATATACAGTTTCTTTAATAGTCATTCCACTTATAAAGGCAACATCACCATAAATAACAGGTGGTTTTACGCAGCGAGAACCGTATGATTGTACCCATCCGTTTTTAGTAAAGGAGAAACCAGCAAGTCTTTCTCCAAAATATTCCACCATGTCAGTTCTTTCGAATTCACCATGTACTAGTACATCAAGACCAATATCTTCTTGGTAACGAATCCATTTAGCAGTTTCTTGTTCAATGAATTGATTATATTGTTCATTTGTAATATCGCCGTTACGCCACTGTTTACGTGTTTGACGAACTTCAGATGTTTGCGGGAAGCTACCGATAGTTGTTGTTGGTAACAACGGTAATTGTAAAGCTACTTGCTGTAGTTCATATCGTTTTTCAAATGGAAGAGGACGTGAGAAATCATCTTCTTTAAGTGATGTACGTGCCACTTTTACATCTTCACGATTACGTGCAGCTGATGAGCGGATTGCATGATGTGCATTCCGATATGTTGTCAGATCGCTACTGATGCTTTCTACACCTTTAGTAAGAGCAGAATGGATAAGGACTAGTTCTTCTAATTTTTGATTAGCAAATGCAAGTGCATCAAATAATTCAGTTGCTAAGTGCGTTTCTTCCGTTTTATCAATTGGAGTATGCAATAAGCTACAAGAAGGTTGAACAATTAAACCTTTTGCTGTGATTTGATTTTGTAATGTTGTAAATAAAGAAAGTACATCATCAAGATCAGCTCTCCAAATGTTACGGCCATCTATACAACCGATAGCTAAAATTTTATCAGCTGGGAATCCATATTTTGAAATAGCATTTACATTACCTTCTTTGCCATGAACAAAGTCTAATCCAATACCAGAAACAGGGAATGTAATGATTTCTTCATAGTTCTCTTCTACACTATCAAAATATGTTTGTAGAAGAAGATTAGCATCCGGAACCTCTTTATGAATAGCTTCGTAAAGTTCTTTCGCTTGATTCATTTCATCTTTTGTTAAAGATGCAAAGATTGGTTCGTCAACTTGAATAATTTGTGCTCCAGCTGCGTGTAATTCAGAGAATAATTGTACATAAGGTGCAACTAGCTCTTTTAAAATAGTGGCAAATTGCTCTTCGTTATAACCTTTTGCTAGTTTTAGGAATGTATAAGGTCCTAAAATAACTGGTTTTCCATCAACGCCTAACTCTTTTTTCGCTTCTTCATATAAACGAAGAGGACGATTGTCTTTTAAAGAGATTTGTAATCCTTCTTCATATTCAGGAACAATATAATGATAGTTTGTGTTAAACCATTTTGTCATTTCAGAAGCAACGTGATCTTTAGAGCCACGTGCCATTGCAAAATATACATCAAGGTAAGAGGTAAACTCTGAAAAACGTGACGGGATGAATCCTAACATGTAGGCCGTATCCAGAACGTGGTCATAATATGTAAAATCGCCAACTGGAATTAATTCAATTCCTTTTTCTTGCTGTACTTTGACGTGTTGAAGGCGAATTTCTTTCATTGTCGTTAAAAATTGTTCTTCATCAATTTTATTGGACCAAAAAGCTTCCAATGTTTTTTTCCACTCTCGTTGTAGTCCGATACGTGGATAACCTAAGTTACTTGTTTGAATTGCCATTTTAAATTCCTCCCTAATTGAAAGTAAGCATTTCCGTTTACTCGGAAATACCTATAACAAAAAGCATAAAGGCATAGAAAAATAAGCCTTCCTTTTTGTTCTTAACACCTCATCATCATCCGTGAGTCTATCAGTGTTGTTAAAATAGGCAGGTCTCCTGACTTATGCTTCATATAATTTCTTTCACCTTCCCGTTTTCACAGTGGCACAAAAAAGAAATCTCAGCATTTACAGTGGCGGGACCGTGTTGGAGTTTCACCAAACTTCCCTTTTAAACACGAAGTGAAATATTCGTGTACCTATTTTCCTTTTGAAAGGAATTTAACAAGCGATATGATATTGAAACAAATTCTAACACAATTTTCGGAATTTTGTCCACTGTTTTAAAATAAGAAAATTCTAAAGTTTTTTTATTTCTTTTCATTCGGAAAATTAAGAATCTTTAGCGGTTATTTATTATTAAAATGAGGGTGTTTTGAGTTGCGAGGAATAATTATAGTGTTAAGTTTTTCTAAAAGAGGAGGCACCTCTTTTAGAAAAACTTAATCATTATCTACACCTATTTCTGAAAGACGACCTGCAGTTGCATCTTTTAGGAGTGTGTTTAGCCAACGTAATTCAACATTAATATGCTCAATGACGCTTTGTAAAATATATAGTTGGGCACGAGGAACTCTTCGTTTGTTATGATCGTATATCGTTTGCATTGTATGTAAGTATTGAACAGTGTCATCTCTCTTTTTTTCCAAAATAGGAACTAATGCTTGTTCGTCACTAAAGTGAGCGAAAGAGAGTGCTGAATAAATTGGTTTATATATTTGATTTTTTGCTTCAAATTGTTTTAATAATAAAGTGTGGAAAAGCTCTTTGCCTTCTTCAGTTATATGGAAGATTGTCTTATCGGGTCTATTTGTATCTCGAACAATATTGGTAACGCTAATCGCACCTTGTTTTTCTAATTGCTCGAAGGCATAGTATAGCGATCCCTTGGCATATTTAATATAACAATCCATTTGTCTTTCTTTCATTATATGTTGAACTTCATATGGATGTTTATCTCCTTCGAGTAACAAGCCGAGAATGACTAACTTCATGCTCATGCTGTCTCAACTCCTGTATATAGAAACTTTATATATATTATAAACGGTATATCCTCTTTCATAAAGGGATATACCGTTTCGTTTTTCTATATTAGCTTACTTGTTTTTGTTTTTGCTTTGTTTTCGGTCCTGTTAAAAGACGTTCATTTCCCATAAGTAAAATACAAATTATACTTAGCGTAGCTGGGATAAGTGCCCAGAAAAATGTATTAGCAATAGATGTTGCAAGAGCCTCCTTAATTCCGCTCAGTACTTCAGGAGGTAGCTTTTCAGTAGCATTTGGTGATAATAAAAAGCTTGTGTCTCCACCTTTTGGAGCCATTTTTGCTAGTTCAGGAGGGAAGACTGCTTTTAATTTATCAGTGAAAACATGATTTTGAATCGCACCGAAAATCGTGACGCCAAGGGTCATTCCAAGTGAACGGAAGAATGAGTTCGTTGATGTAGCAGAACCGCGATCTCTCATTTCTAGTTTGTGAATAGATGCCATACTTAAAACTGAGAAGGAGAATCCAACTCCGAGTCCAGCAAGCACCATAAACATTGTTACGAGTGTGCGAGGTGTTTCCATTGTTAAAGTACTTAGTAAATAAATACCAAGAACGAAGAAAACTCCAGATACTATCATGATGTTACGATAACTTGTTCGTGAAGCTAATTGTCCACCAGTTTGACTTCCGATTACAGATCCTACCATCATAGGTGTCAAAATTAATCCAGCATTTGAGGCTGAACCACCGAGAACACCTTGAACGAAGATTGGAATATAAACTGTACAGATGATAAAAGCTGCGCCATAGAAAAAGGCAACACCTTGGCTAGCTGCAAATAAAGGTTTTTTAAATAAATGGAAAGAAATAATAGGTTCGGTTGCGTTTCTTTCTATGAAGAAGAAAATAATAAGCATAATAATAACAGTTGAAAATAAACCAATAATCACATTAGAGTCCCATGCATATTCCTTACCGCCAAGTTCTAGGGCAAACATTAAGCAAATGATACTAATGACAAGTGTAATGGCACCAGCCCAGTCAATTTTTTGTTTTCGATATTCTAGAGACTCGTTATAGTATTTAGTAATGAAGAAGAAGGAAATAAGTCCTAATGGGATATTAATATAGAAGACCCAGTGCCAACTTATATAATCTGTAATGTAAGCACCTAATAAAGGTCCGAAAACACTAGATGTTCCGAAAACAGCACCAAATAGTCCGGTCATTTTTCCACGTTTTTCAGGTGGGAATATATCATACATAATTGTAAATGCGATAGGCATAAGAGCGCCGCCACCAATTCCTTGAATGGCTCTATAAATACTTAGTTGTTCAATACTTGATGCTGTCCCGCAAAGTGCAGAACCAAATAAGAAGAGAATTAATCCGCCAATATAAAAGCGTTTCCGTCCGTACATATCAGACAGCTTACCGAAAATAGGCATTCCGGCCATTGTTGCTACCATGTAGGCAGATGTGACCCAAACGAACTTGTCGAACCCTCCTAAGTCTCCGACAATCGTTGCCATCGCAGTTGCGACGATTGTGTTATCCATTGCTGCCATTAGAATACCAAGTAGTAAACCGGCGACAACAAATTTTGTTTTACTTGAGTCGTTTTTTGATAGTTGTGCTTCCAAGAGTAGCCCTCCTTTAATAAAAACTAAACTAACTTAAGTTTTTAGATGTAGTGAATAAAAACCTTTGTGTATAGTTTGTTTCATTCTCTCTTTATTTATAAAAATTGATCCTGCATGATATAAAGAATGGAAATCATAGACTATATTATAGTCAAATTTGACTAAAAGGTAAATGTTTTCTTACGCCAAAGTATTTTATCCCGATTGGTGAAGGCTAAT
>NZ_BOQD01000201.1 GCF_018332515.1 Bacillus hominis
TTTTAAATATAGGAATTGGTAAATATTTAAGAATCTATTACATTTTATTCACAATTCTCTTTTTTTTGTCATGAAAAATAAACTGTATTTAATGGTTTTGTAAACAAACTGTAAAATAAATCATGTATAACTGTATAAGAAGGGAGTCGGATTATGAACTATTTTAAGCGAATCAGTAGTCTAGTATTAGCAGGAATCATTGGTCTTTCTAGTACAGTCGCTGTAAAAGCAGAGTCAAACGACGAAAAACTTAACAACATGCAACAGCAATTGCAGCAAAACGATGCAGATATGCAGAAGAAAGAGCAAGAGAAGCAAGCTGTTAGTAAAGAAATTCAAGGTATCGAAAACGAACTACATAATTTAAATAATACAATTGCAAAAAATAAAGAGGATCAAGCTGCTATTCAAAGTAAAATCGATGAAACACATAAGCAGATTGAACAAAAAAAAGCAGATATTGTCGTTTTAGAAGATAAAGTCCTTGCTCGTAAGGATATTATGAAAAAACGTATGGTTTCTGTTCAAAATAGCTCAAATACGAGTTTAGTAGTAGAAGTTGTTGTGGAATCAAAAAACTTTGCTGATTTTATACAACGTATGAATGCGGTATCTACAATTTTAGATGCAGATAAAGAAATTTTACGTCTACAAGAACAAGATCTTCGTCAAATTGAAGAAGATAAAAAAGAGATTGACGAAAAAGAAGCATCTTTAGTAGTAGATAAACAAAAATTAGCAAAAGCACAAGCTGATTTGCAAGATAACTTGAAAAAACGTCAAGATAACTTACAAACAGTTCAAGCTAAATATAATGCGATTGCAAGCCAACTTAATTTAGCAGTAGAAGAAAAAGCTAAAATTGAATCAAATATGAAGGCAGTACAAGAAACAATCGCTCGTGAACAAGAAGCAGCAAGAATTGCAGCGGAAGAGCGTGCAAAAGCGGAAGCAGCTGCAAAGGCTGAGCAAGAAGAGTTAGCAAAAGCGAAGGCAGCAGCAGCTAAGCCAGTAGCAGCTAAGCCGGCAGAGCCTGTAGCAAACAATACAGCACCAGAGTCTAAGCCTGACACGAAACCAGCTCAAGGTGGAAAAGAATTTTATGTAACAGCAACTGCTTATACAGCTGATCCATCTGAAAATGGCTATAAAGCGGGTGAAACTGTAAAATCTAAGTTAGGGCATAATTTAACTGCAAATCCAAATATGAAGTTAATTGCTGTAGATCCAGCTGTTATACCTTTAGGCTCTACTGTATATGTAGAAGGGTATGGAACAGCGATTGCTGGAGACACTGGTAGTGCAATAAAAGGGCATATAATTGATTTATTAATGCCAGATTCAGCAACAGCTAATAATTGGGGTAGAAGAACTGTTAAAGTTACAATTTTAAACTAAAACGTAATCCAACTTTACAATACGTAAAGTTGGATTTTTTTGTAAAAATAATGTTAAGTTGAGTTTACATTTTGTTAAGAGCAGCATACAATAATAGTGAGAGGTGGTAAATTTGACCATTTTAAATAGAGTGAAGGAATTAAGAGCTCGCTTTAATTTTACGCAAAGTGTATTAGCAGAAAAGGTCGGAGTGACGAGACAAACAATTGCTGCAATTGAAAAAGGGGATTATGTTCCTTCATTGTTGTTAGCATTGACGATTTGTGATGTGTTCCAGCTAAAGATGGAAGATGTGTTTGTTTTAAATAAGGAGGGGGAAGAGGATGAATAGAATTGGGGTTTCCTATATCTTAAATGTGCTGAGATTTGTGATAGCTTTTTGGGCATTTATTGAGCTCTATTATGCTTGGATAGAGCTGGCAAATATTATTGAAACTGAGAAATTACCGTTTGAAGTAACAATCAATATGATGCCATTAGGATTGTTAACAATTGTAGCTATTATAACGACGATTTTTTATAAAGTTCAAAAGAAGAAACATAAAGCTCTTTCTTATTGGATGTACCCGTTATTATTTCCACAAGAAGACGAGCGGGAAAAAGCAATTACACAAAAGGCATGCCGGACAACATTTATTTCATTCTGGTATGGGATAGTTATTGCTATTGGATTTTTAACACTTTCCCCTGTAGCTAATTTATATATTCCTGGATATCCATTATATATTTTATTTTTCATGCTTTTTATTCAAATGACAGTCTTCTACGTATCCCTATACAGAAATAAGTTAGTCTAAAAAGAACCCTTCTTGCATTAGCAAGAAGGGTTCTTTTTCAGCTTATACTTGTACATATAGCAATATTATCTTATCATTTTATATAGAGTAAGATTTTGTAACGGAAAGGAATTGTATATGAATAAGCAAAGAATTTATAGTATAGTAGCAATCCTTCTATTTGTTGTAGGTGGTGTATTAATCGGAAAGCCATTTTATGATGGATATAAGGCAGAGAAGACACAGACAGCGAATGTACAAGCTGTTCAAAAGATGGAATATGAAAAGCATGACACGGAATTTGTAGATGCTTCAAAAATTAATCAACCAGACTTGGCAGAAGTAGCGAGTGCATCGTTAGATAAAAAACAAGTAATCGGTCGTATTTCAATTCCGAGCATCTCATTAGAACTTCCTGTTTTAAAAGCGTCGACTGAAAAGAATTTATTATCAGGTGCGGCAACTGTAAGAGAAAATCAAGTAATGGGACAGGGGAATTATGCGCTTGCAGGGCATAATATGTCAAAAAAAGGTGTTTTATTTAGTGATGTATCAACTTTAAAGAAGAACGATAAAATTTATTTGTATGACAATGCAAATGAGTATGAGTATACTGTTACCGGTGTATCTGAAGTGACTCCTGATAAATGGGAAGTTGTAGAGGATCATGGGAAAGATGAGATAACACTTATTACATGTGTATCTGTTAAGGATAATTCTAAGCGTTTTGTTATTACGGGTGATCTAGTAGGAACAAAGGCTAAGAAATAAAGAAAAAAGAAGGTTCACTCTTTAAAGAGTGAACCTTCTTTTTTTATCCAACATTGAGAAATAAAAGAATATTTTAGTTGGTATTTAAGTATTTTTCTATTTTTGTATAATAAAGTAATGATTCTAGATTTTGGGAGGAACAAAAGTGAAACAGCAAGTAAAAAAACTTCTTTTAACAACAAGTGTAGCGTTATTGGTAGCACCAATTTCTGCTTATGCACATCCAGGGCGTACAGATGCTAATGGTGGACATACGTGCCGTACAAATTGTGAGAAATGGGGATTGCAGTACGGGGAATATCATTATCACAATAAACCAGCTTCTAGTAGTGGTGCAACGAGTCCAGCTCCTAGCCAAAATAATAATGGTGCTGTAGAAGCTGAAAGACAAGCAGAAGTACAGCGCAATGCTGAGGCAGAAAAACAACGTGCTACAGAAGAACAGCGTAAAGCAGCGGAAGAGAGACAGCGTGTTGCAGAAGAACAGCGCAAAGTAGAGGAAGAGAGACAGCGTGCTGCAGAAGAACAACGCAAAGCAGAAGAAGCACGTAAGGCAGAGGAAGCGCAGCGTAAAGCTGAGGCTGAAAAGGGACAAGCTGAAGGGCAAAAAAACGGAGAGACAGATTTTAAAGCAGGAAAAAACAATGCAGAAGGACATGTAGCTGGAAAGTCAGATGCATATAAACAAGCATTTACAACTGCGTATGCTACGGCATGGTCTTTAGAAGAACAGAAAAAAGCGCATTTTGAAAAAGGTAAAGAGCAAGGATTAGCACAAGAAGCAATGGACGATAGTCAAATTACTCCTGAGTTTAAGGTGAACTTTGCAGAAGGTTTCCAAGTAGGTAATAAAGAGAGAACCGAAAAGATTGAAAAAGAACAAGCGGAACTTGGTGAAAAAGCTGGTAAAGAATTAGCTGAAAAGAAACCTGGAAATACTGAAAAGGATACATATGTGAAAGCATATGAAACCGCGTATGAAACAGGATATAAGTCTGCCCAAAAAATGGCGGAAAAAGCTGGATATACATATGCATTTGAAAACTACGACTTAAAAGTTCCTGCTAAGTATGAAAAGAATGAAACATTAAAGAAATGGTTTACGGAAGGATTTAAATCAAATAAAAAGGCAGCAGAAATCCGAGAAGAAGGATATAAAAAAGGAGATAGCTGGCTGTCATTCTTCTATAAAAACTTCGTACCAAGTGAATATAAAGAGCACAAAGATCTGTATGAACAAGCAATAGAAAAGGGCGAGAAAGCATAAAAAAAGATGAGGAGAAATTCCTCATCTTTTTTTAATCCATCCATTTCACTAATTTCTTAGAAATTAATAATAAAACACAACCTAAAACGATCGCTGCAGCTCCGATTACTGTAAATACTTCAGAATATCCAAGTGAAGTTGTAAAGCTCGCAAGTTGTCCACCTAAAATGTTGGCGATTCCTGAGCTTGCTAGCCATACTCCCATTAATAAAGAAGCAAGTTTTACTGGAGCAAGTGCACTAACCATTGATAGTCCAACAGGTGATAAGAATAGCTCACCTAACGTATGGAAAAGATACGTAAAGACGATAAATAGTAAGTTTGCTTTTTCTGTAATGTTATGTTCATCACTACCTGTTTTTAATGTAGCGATAACTAGAATGATATAACCGATACCGAGTAGGATCATACCAAGTCCCATTTTTGTTGGGATTTTCATGTCACCACGTTTTCTAGTTGCCAGTTTTGCCCATAATGCTGAAATGACTGGGGCAAGTAAAATAATAAATAACGGATTGACCGATTGGAACCAAGATGTTGGAACTTCCCATCCGAACACAGAGCGGTCTACAAATTTGTTTGTATATAATGTTAACGAACTACCAGCTTGTTCAAAGCCAGCCCAGAAGAAGACAACAAAGCATGTTAAAATGACGATAACTGCGGTACGTTGTTTTTCTTTTTTTGTTAACGGTGTATTTCCTACTGTTTGTTGTCCATCTGTCGTTTGTAAATCGCGAGATGGCTTTTTACCGATATCACCAAGGAAGCGATTAGATAGTGTTGTAAATAAAATTTGTCCAATGATCATTCCGATTGAAGCGGCTAGGAAACCGTAACGGAATCCGTAATGAACAACACCGTCCACTGTTGTTTTGAATAAATTTTCTGACAAAAATCCGCAAACGAGTGGAGCTAAAAATGAACCGACGTTAATACCCATATAGAAAATGGTAAATGCACTATCACGTTTTGGATCGTGCTCTTCGTATAATTCTCCAACAAGTGTAGAGATATTTGGTTTGAAGAATCCATTACCGATAATAATAAGCGCTAATCCGAGGTATAGGCCGACTTGGTTTTGCAAGGCAAATAGTGTAAGGTTACCGAGCGCCATTGTGATACCACCAATTGTGATGGCTTTTCGTCTACCTAGAAAACGGTCTGTTAAGTATCCACCAATTAATGGTGTGAAATAACAAGCTCCAGTATAAAATCCGTAAATAGAGAGTGCCAAAGCTGGACTAAACCCAAGACCACCACTTACTAAAGCTGTTGTTAAATATAATGTTAATAATCCTCGTAATCCATAGTAACTAAATCTTTCCCACATTTCTGTAAAGAAGAGTAAGTATAAACCGGGAGGATGTTTCTTTTTTCTTTGTTGTTCTCTTTCTAGTTGTATCGTTGATTCCATGTGATTTTTCCTCCTGACACAAACAAAAAACAAAGTTAATAGTTTTGTATATTTAATATTTTACTTTATTAACTATTGAAAGTCAATAAAGGTTGATTTTTCAGAAGAAATTGGAAAAGGGAAATCGCTATAGAATGGGTGTTTCTTTTATGGTAGACTATGGACTATGTTTTCTTTGTAAGGAAGCGGAGTATCGCGTTTTCCCTATGTGTGGAATAGATTTCACACGAGATGAAATTGAAGAAGGAGAAAAAATGAAATTGTTACAGAAAAAAGAAATTTTGCTTATTAGTCTTATGTTATTCTCTATGTTCTTTGGAGCGGGGAATCTTATATTTCCACCTTTCCTTGGATACGAAGCGGGAGAGCATGTGTGGATTTCATTGCTAGGTTTTATTATGTCAGCAACAGGACTTCCGATATTAGGTGTTATCGCTATTGCGAAAGCAGGGAGCTTTCAAACGTTAGCGGGCAGGGTTCATTCTTCATTTGCAATTATTTTTCCATGTATTGTGTACGTATTTATTGGCCCTGCTCTTGGTATACCACGTGCAGGGAGTTTAGCTTTTGAAATGGGACCAGGTCAGTTGTTCCCAGAAGCGGATAGCGTAGTCTTGTTATTGTACACGGCTATTTTCTTTAGTATCGTTTACTGGTTAAGTTTATCACCGTCTAAATTAATGGGCTTGTTTGGGAAGGTGTTAACGCCTTTATTATTATGTATGATTGCCATTATATTTATAAAAAGTATGTTTACATCAGTAGGCAGTGTGAAAGAGCCTGCAGGAAATTATGGACAAGCTCCTATGTTCCAAGGGTTTTTAGATGGGTATTTAACGATGGATGCGCTAGCAGCTTTAATATTTGGGATTGTTATTGCAAATGCTCTGCGTGCAAAAGGTGTAGAGGATGATAAAGGTTTAGCGAAATATATGAGTATTGCTGGTATTGGAGCAGGGCTTTTATTATCTATTATTTATGTCATTCTTGGATATGTTGGCTCAATTAGTGGTTCGTTGGGCACATTTGATAACGGTGCGCAAGTGTTAGCACAAGTTATGACGACATTATTTGGACAAGGTGGGTTAGTTTTATTAGGTCTTATTTTTACTGTCGCTTGTCTATGTGTTTCAATCGGACTTGTTACGTCTTGCAGTCAATTTTTCGCAAGTGTATTTCCGAAAGTATCTTATAAAGTTTGGGCATTTATATTAAGTTTTGTTAGTATGGTTTTAGCTAATTTAGGATTAACGCAAATTTTAAAAGTATCAGTACCGATTCTTGGATTTATTTATCCAGTTGCACTAACGCTTATTATTTTAGGGTTATTCCATAAGTATATTGGGAAGTATGTATACGTATATTCGGTAACGATTGGAATCGTAGCGTTATTTAGTGCGATTGATATTTTAAACAAAAGTGTACTGATGAATAAATGGACACCACTACTAAAAATTCTTCCGTTTTATTCAGAAGGTGTGGGTTGGATTGTTCCGGCATTTGTAGGTGTCTGCCTCGGTGTAATTGTTAGTGTTACTATAAATAAGAATAAATAAGTAAGAGGTGTTTTCCTATTTCGGAAAACACCTTTCTTTTTTGGAAAAATAGTATTGAAAATGAATAGACTAAGAGTATGATAAAGGTAATTGGTAATATATAGGTTGAGTGAAAAATCGATGATGAGGGGGGAGTGTATGAAGGAGGATTTAAATAAGAAAATAGAAGCGCTCGAAACGGCAATTGAAACGATGCAAGAGACACTTTATGAATTGAAAGCGAAGCAAAGAAAAATAGAAGTAGATAAAGTTCAACAAAATGTTAATAAGGAAAAGAAAGAATATATTGAAGCGGTAAGTAATAAAAAGTTACAAGAAGATGTAGTTAAGACGAGGGAGTCCATGCAAGAGCCAGAGGTGAAACAAGTAGATATATCTGCATTTAAACCAGAACCCTTTAATATTATAAAGTTTTGTCAAACATGGTTACCACGCATATTTGTCGGTATTATGCTACTTGGCGTTATTTGGTTATTTAAAGCAGGGGTAGATGCTGGTTTATTAACACCAGCGATACGGGTTGTGTTTGGTATAGTACTATCTGCCGGTTTGTATTATGTAGGAGATGTACAAATTAAAAGCGAGCGGCAAGCGTTAGGGTTAGTATTAGCTGGAGGAAGTATTACGGGAATTGTTTTAACAACGTTTGCGGCACATTATTTATATGAATTTATTCCTGCAAGTATTGCGTTTTTCTGTAATATTGTATGGGTTATTTTAGGGATTTATTTAGCGAGAAGGTATAGATCGGAATACCTCGCTATTTTCGTGGCGGTAGGAGCATTTTTTGTTCCTTTCTTATTAAATAGTACGACTCCTAATACGTATATTTTCTTTAGTTATGAGACGATATTAACAATTAGCCTATTATGGTATGCATTGAGAAACCGTTATAAGTACTTGTATATGATTTCTTATGTTGTGGCCGCAATTGTCCTATTTGTCTTCTTTGCTGTTATGTCAATATTAGTAGAGAATGTGCAAGTACAGTTAACAGTTGTATACGGTGCAATTCATTTACTATTATTTTGGCATATGTTTTCGGAGAGAATTTTTATACAAGAAGCACGATTGGCGATATTTAGTGCGAATGCAGTTTTCTTTATTTTAGCTATTTCTCAAATTCCTGAATTTACAACGTGGGGATTAGTTATAAGTGCACTCGTGCATGCTGTTATGTTCGCACTTGAATATAGGAAGAATAAACATTCTGTATTTACAAATCTAATATTTGGCTTTGCAATGGGATCATTTAGTTTAGCGATTTTATACGAGTACAGTTTGGTGAATGCAGCAATCGTATTGTTGTTACAAGGTTTCCTCGGTATGGTTACTGCTATTAAAGTAAAGCAAAATATTAAATTGTATGTAAGTGCAACAATTTATGCTATTGGAATGGTACAGACGATTTTTAGCCCGTTCGATCAGTTCATTTCAGCAGGATTTGTCGCTCATATTATTTTGATAGGAACGTTCTATTATTGCATGAGACAAGCGAAAGAAGTGTTAGCGAGTTTTGGTAAATATGTTTATTCCATAGCGCTCTACTCGTTAATGGTCATTGTATTTATTACAATTACTAGGATCGGTGAAGTTCTTTCTACAGATGGAAGTATAATTAGCGTATCTGTATCGTTATTCTGGATGGTATATGCGTTGTTTGCAGTTTGGTTTGGCCGTTATAGACAGATGAACGAAATATTATATGCTGGCTTAGTCGTACTAGTAGTAACAGTAGGGAAGTTATTCCTTCTTGACCTACCAGAGGTGTCGATGATGATTAGGGCGGTGTTATTCTTAATCGTTGGTAGTATAGGTATCGTTATTTCAAGAATGTTTTTCTCAAAAGAAGAGAAGTGAGAAGAAGGCAATCCATATGCGGATTGCCTTTTTCATTATTTTTTATTAATCGTTACAGTTTCATTATATTTCGCTGTTGTGTTTTGACGTAGACGAAGTGTTGCCTGTCCAGTTGTATTTGGATCAAGTTGTACGTTCACAATTTTTTCAGCAGATCCTTGGTTATTTGTTATGAAAGAGAATGTACTGCTATATCCGAAAGAAGACGGCCAAGTGCCATTTGTATTTTGAACTTTTGCTACCTGTGTTCCGCCAGTTGTGAAAATACCTAAAGAATAATTATTGTATGTTGTATTTGGTAATAAGTTATTTACTTGAATCTTCATTTGGAATACTTCATTGTTTGGTAGAATGCTAGGGTGCGTAATTACGTAATCACTCGTTGTCACTGCACCGTTATAGCCGTATGAACCTGGTTTGAAAGTATTTGTATTGAACCACTGGTAACCTTGACTTGGTGCGCTCCAAGGTTCTGGTTGTGGTTCTGTTGATAAACTTGGTTGTTCAAATGTTTGTAGAGCTGTAGGTGCATCAAGCTGTAAACCACTTACTTGATCTAAGCTTGTAAATGTTTCTTGCTTTGCTAACCAATTCACTATGTTTTCTAATAGAACAGCATCGTTTTCTTCTTTATAACCATCATAAGTTTTCTTTGTTTGACCTGAGTCTTCGCGAACATATTTTGGCGATGCATCTTCAACAGGAGAAGAATCACCAATAAAGGCTGCTTTTCCAAGACCAACTTTTGCAATAGCGGCATAAGGCCCTTCTGCAACACCACCGCCGTTATAAACGCCGCTATCAACAGCGTTATTCCATTTTGATGGATTTTCTGGAAGATACACAAGACCTTTCGCTAGTTTTGGATTTGTAATCGCAAGAGTAGAACCGGCATGCATTGCTACAGATGAAACGCCAGTTGTAATTCCGAATGATTGCGCAGGTGAGACGATATTTTTAGCTGAAACATCACCAAGTGCATTGTAACGGAAGCGAATACCGAAATTATCGGATAGCCAATCAGAGCTTTCTACTCCTTGCATAGCTTGTGATGTTGTTTCTTCATTAGACATACCCTTTGCTGGATTATCCCATGCCCCGCGTCTATATCCATTAAACACTTCTGAGGAGTCCCAGCGGTTTTTATTACGATCTGCATTATAATGATCGGCAATGAAGAAAATACTGCCACCGTTTTTCACGTATTGTAACATTGCATCTTGCTCAGATTTTTTATAAGGAATATTTGCTTCGGGAACGATAAACACATTGTAATTTTTTAAATCGTCGTATGTAATAGATGTTGATTTACGAAGTTCCTTTACATGATATCCGTTTTGGGCAATGCCGTTTCCGAAATCAGAAAAACCGCCATCAATAACCCAGTCAGCTGTCCCAGCCGTTTGACCGTGCGTATTATCAAATAATACTTTCTTCCCATTGTTTTGGTTTACAACTTTTGCAGCAATTTCAGGAGCGGGGTCTACGGAGCTTTCGGCATAAGTAGACGGAATATAGGCACTCCCTATACTAAGTGTGATTGCTGTTGCTAAAGAAAATTGAATCCATTTTTTATTCTTCATAGAAGAATCCCCCTAATAATAAATATATGTGCTTTAATAATGTAATCTATTTTTTTTAGGAAAGAAAGATAGAAAATATTAAATAGTGTAAAG